>CAIXMB010000121.1 GCA_903920435.1 uncultured Actinomycetes bacterium | reverse complement strand
TGGCGTGTCGCGGGAGCCGGGTTTAGCCTCGTGACACTCGAACATACTTTCGAAGGTCAGGAGCGGTCAACATGAGCATGGCGCACGCGCACCATCCCGCTAGCGGCGCCCAGATCGCGGTCTGGATGGCCAACGAAGCACCCGCGCGCATCGTCTACCGGGGCATCCGCTACCGCGTGACTGATACGCCGACTCGTCTCGAGGACGAGATGTTCATGATGACCCACCCGCTGCCGATCACCGGGTGGCGGTTCCAAGGCACCGACCCTCAGGGGCAGTCGCTGATGTTCGACATCCGCCCTGACGGCGACGGTTGGGCGTTGATCCGCGCGTTCGTCTAACCGAGGTAATCATGCCGTCGGTGTCGTCGACATCGACGAGCGCATTGGCGCAAATGTCGGCGAACTGGGTCAAGTGCTAGAAGGCCGACGAATACGCCTTCGCTGGGATGGCGGTCGCGCATAATGATCTGGCCGGTTCCGCCTGTCGATCGATCTCGTCGGAGCAGCTATAACCGCATAGCCCCGGCCGGGCGGGTTAGTCACCCACGTTGAGCTGCCGAGATGGTCACAATGAGCGTGATCTGGCGATATAATCGGGATATGCCGATGATAGATGCCCCTGAGCAGCTCGCTGCGGTTTCTTTGTTCCATTCCCTCGCGGACCCGACGCGGCTGCGCATTGTCCAACGGCTGATGGGGGGTGAGACGCGGGTGCGAGATCTAGTGAGCGAGCTGGGGCTCGCGCAATCCACGATTTCCGAGCACGTCGCCTGCTTGCGCGACTGCGGGTTGGTCGAAGGTCGGGTGGAGGGTCGGCAGGTGTTCTACTCGCTCACCCGGCCGGAGCTGATCGACATCCTGCAGGCCGCCGAGGTGCTGCTGGATGCGACCGGACACAAGGTCGACCTGTGCTCTGTCTACGGACGACACGACACCACAGAGGCCCGACGATGATCGGAACGATCGCCGCGGCGATCGGACTGTTCGCCGCGACCAACATCGACGACATCGTGGTGCTCACCGTGCTGTTCTTGGCCACGACCCGGGGCTCCCTGAAGGGCTGGCAAGTGGTTCTGGGGCAATACCTCGGCTTCATCGCCCTCGTCGCGATCAGCGTGATCGCCGCCCTCGGCCTGACCATCGTCCCCGACGAGTGGGTCGGGTTCCTCGGCCTGATCCCGCTCGGAATCGGCCTGTACGGGCTGGTGCGCTACCTGCGCCGCCGCGGCGAGGAAGACGACGATGACGACGAGAGCTCCATCAAAGCCGGCGGGCTGCTCGGGGTCGCCGGGATCACGATCGCCAACGGCGCCGACAACATCTCCCTCTACACGCCGGTGTTCCGCACCCAACCGATACCCGACACGGTCATCACCATCGTCGTGTTCCTGCTGCTCGTCACGGTGTGGTGCCTGGCCGCCCGGGCCATCGGCACAAACCGACGGGTTACCGAGGCTCTGGAGCGGATCGAGCACTGGCTGGTCCCGGTCGTGTTCATCGGCCTCGGCCTCTACATCATGATCGGGTCGGGGGTCGTGCCCCGTTTGATTGAAGTCCTGATGTAAGCGGCTACACGAACCGAGGCCCAGATCCCTGTCGGGATGGCGATGAAGCGCCCGCGCGCACCGTCAGCCGAGGCGCCCGGTACCGCCGACGCATATCGAGCACGAGATGTTCATGATGACCCGCCCGTTGCCGTCCCCGGCCGACGGTTTCAGGGGACTGACCCGCAGCTTCCAGTCGCTAATGTCATCATTTGTGCTGACGGCGACGGCCGGGCGTTGATCCGCGCTTTCGCCTAGCCGAGGGTAAGCACGCCGTCGGTGTCGGCGAAGTCGACGTGTAGGTGGGTACAGGTGTCGATGAACTGGGTGAAGTGCTGTAGCGACAGCGGGACGCCGTCGCTGGCGCGGCAGTTGGACTGCCCAATTCGGGATCCAGCCGGGACGATCGGGTCGAGCATTCCGATGAGTCGGAGGGTGAGGCCGTCGGAGCCGGAGAGGCTCCGGGCGTCGAGCATGTAGAAGTCGACGGACTTGCCGCCGCCCTCGCGCACGTGTGGGAGTGTTCCGCCTCCGGCGTCGTCGTGGGTGCAGAGGCGGTTGATGGAGCTGACGCCGACGCGGTCGAACTGGCGGGTGGCGAGGACGATGATCTGCAGGGTGCGGACGTCGATGCCGCAGTCGGGGACGGTGGTGCCGGCAGCGATCCAGCGGATCTGCTGCTCGGGGTCGGTGAATGCGGTGAAGGTTCCGTCGTCCATGCGTTGGACGAGCTCGAGGGCTAGCGCTTGCGAGTCGCCCGACACCTGGCATTCCTGGCCTTGGGTCGGGGTGAGGGTGGAGACGATCTCGGTCGCCGGCTTCAGCGCTGCCGTGTAGTCGGCGCTGCCGTTGCCCGTGGCCTGGGTTGCGACGACGGCGGGCGTGCTGGTCTGCCAGTCCGGGATGCGCTCGAGCTGCGCATAGAAGAGGAGCGCCGCGTGAGCTGGGTCCAGTCGCTCCTCTGCACTCCCCCACTGGGCGCTCTGAGCGAAGAGTCCAATCTCGCCCGTGCTGTCGCTGGCCGTGGCGTTGCGGAGTTTGGACTCGGCGATCGCGGTAGTGACGCCGATGATCTGCGCGGTCTGGCCGAGACCGCGGGCGGTGGCGGCGTTCATGATGATGGCGGCGTTGACGAGCTGGTCGCCGGTGTAGCCGGCGACGCTGACGTCGAGGGCGGCGACCTGGTCGACGTCGACGGGGTTGGCGGAGCATCCGGTGCCGGAGGACATGACGACGGCGCCGACGAGCGACAGCACGATCCCGGTCATTCCGATGGCGATCCCGCGCAGCATGGGGCTATCGCTGCCCTGCGGCGGCGAGGGCCTCGTCGGTGTTGGTCACCTGCGCTTCCCAGCTGGAGAGGATGTGCTGCACGTGCGTCTCCGGGTGGGAGCCGTACTTGAAGATGTAGTGCCCGTCGCGGAGCTTCTCGATGGTCTCCGCGGTTTCTGGTGCGAGGCCGAAGGTCTGCTGGCACCAGGTCGCGTCCTCGGGGCGGGACTGCCGGTAGATGCACACGGTCTGGGCTTCTTGGATGATGGCCATGCCGGGTGAGTCCGGCGGGATGTCGGAGCCTTTGTGCATGACGAAGACGTTGCTGATGCCGAGGCCTCGGGAGAGTTTTTGGTTGGCTTTGATGAGGCCGGCGGCGGGGCCGCCGATCATGTGCCATCCCTCTTCGTAGACGACGGTGGTGGCCCAGCCTCGTTCGCGGCGCAGGCGGCCGAGCATCCACATGTTGCCGATCGCCATGACGACCGGCACCGCGGGGCCGTCGTCGGGCAGTTGGGAGATGTCGAACGAGGTGAGCTTGCCTGCGAGGTCGACGGCTCTTGAGGTTTCGCCGTCGAGGAGGCCGGCGTATTCGTCGAGGAGGCCGTTGAGTGTCCAGCGGACGGAGAGGCCGGCTTTGTGGAGGTCGTCGCGGGCGGAGTCTGACAGAGTTCGGTAGTCCGGGTCGTCGGCGAGGTCGCCGAGGTTGGGCAGGATGTCCGCTAGGACTGGAGCGCGGTGGTCGCCGACCTTGTCGACG
>CAIXMB010000120.1 GCA_903920435.1 uncultured Actinomycetes bacterium | reverse complement strand
CCGAGGAACACGATCGTGGTGATGAGCACGACGATCCCGGAGCCGAACAGCGCGATGAGGAAGCCCGCGTTGATCGCCTCGCTCGCGCCCGGGTCGGTCGCGCTCGCCGCCATGCCGGTCTCGTACAGCGCGAAGATCGCGATGAGGCCGATCATGAGCTCGGCGACCAGGATGACCGCGCCGACGAGGGCGTCGAGCCCGCGCTCCGTGCCGTCGAGCCGGCGAAGCGGGGCCATGCGCACGGCGCCCGGGGAGTTCGCGTTGAGCGTCATGCCGTCAGCCTAGGCCGATGCTGCTCCCGCCGCCCAGTCCACCACGACGTCGTTCGGGCCGGCGCCGATCTTGGCGTGCAGCTTCGAGCCCGGATACACGAGCGGCAGGGCGCTCGCGGGCACCGCGTTGCCCACCTGCACCTGGTAGGGGGTATCGACGCCCGTCGCGATGGTCAGGGTCAGTGCGTGCACCGGGTCGCCCTTCGAGTTCGTGACCCCGAGCTTCTCGTCGGCGACGAGCACGACGGTCACGGGCTTGCCGGTGGCGAGGATGTGCGCCGCGCTGTTGGGTCCGGTCGACTCGGGCAGCCGCACCTCCGGCGGCTGCGAGGAGAAGTCGATGGCGACGCGGGAGTGGTCGGCGGGGTCGACACGCACCGCGAGCACGACGCCCGGCTCCTGGAGCTGCGGAAGCAGCACCTCCTGCACGCGCTGGGTGATCTGCACGTCGTAGGGCTGCTGGCCGTCCATCATGACCCGCACGACGAAGGTCGTGTTGCGCTCCACGAGTCCGTTCATCACCTGGATCGTCGTGCCCGACGGCTGCACGCCGAGCACCTCGCCGCGCGCGAGAGTGCCCGTGGTGAGCAGCTCCTCGTCGACCCCTCCGGTCAGCTTGCGGAACCCCTGTGCGATGTCGTCGAAGAACCCCATGTGAAACCCTCTCGCTGATGGCAAGCACAGCGTACTTCTAGACTCGCAGGGTGACTAGCGCCCGTTACCCCACCCGCACCCGCCGCACCGCCCTCGTCCCCTCGATCCTCGCGGTGATCGGGCTGCTGATCGGCGTCGCCCTCATCGACGGCGACGGGTTCACGGTCATCCGGTACGTCGTGTCGATCCTCGCGCTCATCGTCGCGGTGTTCGCGTGGCAGGCGCGCCGGTGGTGGTGGCTCATCGCGCTCGTGCCCATCGCGGTGCTCTGGAACCCCATCTTCCCGCTCGACATCGGGCTGCCTGACGTGTGGCTCGGCCTGCAGTACGTGGCCGCGCTCGTGTTCATCGCCACCGGCATCTTCATCAAGGTGACGGATAAGTCGTAGCTGGGGCGTACAATGGGGGCAACACCCACGAGGTCCACCACTCGCATCGCGAATGGGTCTGGACCAACCAAGCACTGGGTTCGTCCTCCCGGCAGTCCGCCTGAGGGCTTCAGCGTAGCTTTTCAGAGAGCACATCCTTGACACCTTCGGGACAGACCGAGTCCGGCCAGCGCCAGCGCCGCCAGCGTTCGAACAACAGCGGCAGCAGCAGCCAGCAGCGCCGCCGCGTGCGCCCCGGCGACGACGTCGGGGTCATCCCGGTGCTCGCCCGCGCCGCGCGCGAGGTCGAGACCGCCGTGCAGAAGGGGCCGCTCAAGCCGTCCAACCGGGCCCGCTTCCAGGTCGCAGCGCTCCTGCTGCGCGAGGAGCGCGCGCGCGTCAAGGCCGACAAGGCACTCACCGACTCCGAGCGTGCGAACGAGCAGAAGCGCCTCGACGGGCTTGCCGGCATCCTCGCGAAGACCGCGGCCCGCGACACCAGCCTCATCGCCATGCTCGCCGACGACGCGCCCGTCACGGCGGCAGCCAAGGCCCTCCGCCGCGACCTGCTCATCGCGGCCGGCGTCGAGCTGAGCCCCGACGAGCTCATCATCAGCATCGAGCCCAAGCCCGTGGACAAGCAGGTCGAGAAGCAGGTGGTGCCGGCATCCGTGCGCCAGATGCAGATGTCGAACCCGTTCCTCGCCCCCGACTTCAGCGGCATGCAGGCGGCGCCGGCCAAGGTGAACCGCCTCGGCAACTGGGAGCTCATCGAGCCGCTGTTCCGCTCGTTCGAGTACGGCGCCGGCGGCGGCGCAGCGACCATGGACCTCCCGGAGGCGACCACGCTGCGCACGCGCGGCAACCTCGAGATGATGCGCCACCAGGCGCGCTTCGTCGAGGAGGTGCGCAAGGGCCACCGCACGTTCCTGCTCGCCGACGAGCCCGGCCTCGGCAAGACCGCGCAGTCGCTGCTCGCGGCCGAGGCATCGAACTCGTACCCGCTGCTCGTCGTGGTGCCCAACGTGGTCAAGACGAACTGGGCGCGCGAGGTCGAGCTCTGGACGCCGGGCCGCACCGCGACGGTCGTGCACGGCGACGGCAACGACGTCGACGCGTTCAGCGACGTCGTGATCGTGAACTACGAAGTGCTCGACCGCCACGTGGGCTGGCTGAGCAGGTTCGGGTTCAAGGGCATGGTCGTCGACGAGGCGCACTTCATCAAGAACCTCAAGAGCGAGCGCAGCAAGAACGTGCTGGCTCTCAGCCGCAGCATCCGCGCCGCCCAGCCGCGCGCGCTCATGATGGCGCTCACCGGTACGCCGCTCATCAACGACATCGACGACTTCCGCGCGATCTGGCAGTTCCTCGGTTGGCTCGACGACAAGAAGCCGCTCTCGCCGCTCATGGCCACCTACCGTCGCGTGCGCGCCCTCAAGCCCGACGCCGACGTCGAAGACCTCATCCGCGTCGTCGCCCACGCCGAACTCGAAGAGTCGAAGGGCGCGGGAACCGGCGACAACGTCTTCACCAT
>CAIXMB010000119.1 GCA_903920435.1 uncultured Actinomycetes bacterium | reverse complement strand
CTGCGCTTGGACATCTTCTTGCCCTCGGAGAGCACCATGCCCTGGTTGAGCAGCGCGCTGAACGGCTCGGTGAAGCTCACGTAGCCGAGGTCGAAGAGCACCTTGGTGATGAAGCGGGCGTACAGCAGGTGCAGGATCGCGTGCTCGACGCCCCCGACGTACTGGTCGACGGGCAGCCACTTGTCGACCTCCGCGATGTCGAACGCCTTGCCGTCGTCGTTCGGGGAGATGAAACGCAGGAAGTACCACGAGCTGTCGACGAAGGTGTCCATCGTGTCGGCGTCTCGCTTGGCGGGGCTGCCGTCGCGCGGGTCGGGGACGTTCACCCAGTCGGACGCCGCCGCAAGCGGGGACTCGCCGCGCGGCTTGAGGTCGAGGCCCTCGGTGGAGGGCAGCTCGACGGGCAGCTGGTCCTCGGGCACCGGGATGAGCTCGCCGTCGGCGCCGTGGATGATCGGGATGGGCGTGCCCCAGAACCGCTGGCGGCTGATGAGCCAGTCGCGCAGGCGGTAGGTCTTCGCGGCACGGCCGGTGCCGGCGGCCTCGAGCTGCTCGATGATCTTCTTGATCGCGTTGTTCTTGCTCAGACCGTCGAGCGGGCCCGAGTTGATCATGCGGCCCTCGCCCACGAGCGCGACACCGGTGGACGCGGGGTCGAGCGGCGGGAGGTCGTCGGGAACGATCGCGTGGCCGTCGTCGTCGAGCTCGAGCACGGGGATCGCGCCCGTGACCGGGGCATTCACGTCGAGCACGACGCGCACCGGGAGGTCGAATGTGCGCGCGAAATCGAGGTCGCGCTGGTCGTGCGCCGGTACTGCCATGACCGCGCCGTGCCCGTAGTCGGCGAGCACGTAGTCGGCGGTCCAGATCGGGATGCGCTCGCCCGTCACCGGGTTGATCGCGTATCGGCCGAGCGGAACACCGGTCTTCTCGCGAGTGGCATCCTGCCGCTCGATCTCGGTGTTCTTCTGCGCCTGCTCGAGGTAGGCCTTGAAGCTGGCCTGCACCTCGGGCGTCGAACCCGCTGCGAGTTCGGCAGCGAGGTCGGAGTCGGGGGCGACGACCATGAACGTCACGCCGTAGAGGGTGTCGGGGCGGGTCGTGAAGACCGTGACCTTGCCCTCACGGCCCTCGATCTCGAAGTCGACGTCGGCGCCGATGGAGCGGCCGATCCAGTTGCGCTGCATCGACAGCACCTTCGTGGGCCATGTGCCCTCGAGCTGGTTCAGGTCGTCGAGCAGGCGGTCGGCGTACTCGGTGATCTTGAAGTACCACTGGGTGAGCTTCTTCTTCACCACCACCGCGCCGGAGCGCTCGGACGTGCCATCCGGCAGCACCTGCTCGTTGGCGAGTACCGTCTGGTCCTTGGGGTCCCAGTTGACCCAGCTCTCCTTGCGGTACGCGAGGCCCTTCTCGTACAGCTTGAGGAACAGCCACTGGTTCCACTTGTAGTACTCGGGGTCGCTCGTGTGCAGCACGCGGCTCCAGTCGAACGAGACGCCGTAGCGCTCCATGCTGGCCTTTTGCTGGGCGATGTTGTCGTAGGTCCAGCCGACGGGGTTCACCCCGCGCTCGATCGCGGCGTTCTCCGCGGGCAGGCCGAACGAGTCCCAGCCGATCGGGTGCAGCACGTTGAACCCGCGCTGGCGCCAGTAGCGCGCGGCGATGTCGCCGAAGGCGTACGCCTCGGCGTGGCCCATGTGCAGGTCTCCCGACGGGTACGGGAACATGTCGAGGATGTACTTGCGGGGGCGCTTGTCGTTGGGGTCATCCGTCGCCCACGGCTTCATCTCGTCCCAGATGGGCTTCCACTTCGCCTGAATGGCGTCGATGTCGTAGCCGTGCGTGTCGTCGCGCTCGGGGCGCTCGTCGTCACTGATGGGGTCGGTCACGGAGGATCTCAATTCATTGCTGTGGATGTGGTGCCGGATCGCCGTTGATCGCGTGAGCCCGGCATCTGCGCCGAGGGCTCCGTCAAGGTTACCCAACTGCTGGGACGGGCGCGGTCCTACGCGACGACTCCCAGCACGTCCAGCAGCACCGCGGCCTTGAGGCGCGCCTCCTCGAGCTCCTCCTCGGGCACCGAGAGCGCCGTGATGCCTCCTCCGGTCCCGATCGTCGAGCCCGCGTCATCGATGACGATCGACCGGATGACCATGGCCAGGTCCACCGCGCCATCGAGCCCGACGTACCCGAACACGCCCGCGTAGATGCCGCGCGCCCGCTGCTCCAGCGAGTCGAGGATCTCGGTGGCGGACTGCTTCGGCGCGCCCGTCATCGATCCCGCCGGGAAGCACGCGCGGATCGCGTCGACTCCATCGAGGCCCTCGGCGAGCTCGCCCCGCACGGTGCTCACCAGCTGATGGACCTGCGCGTAGCTCTCCACGGCGAGCAGGCTCGTGACGCCGACCGTGCCGGGCTTCGACACGCGCGTGAGGTCGTTGCGCATCAGGTCGACGATCATGACGTTCTCGGCCCGCTCCTTGTCGCTGGTCAGGAGTTCGTCGCGCAGGCGCCAGTCCCCCGCCTCCGTCGCACCACGGGGCCGAGTGCCCTTGATCGGGCTCGTGGTGACGATGCCGTCGGGCGACACCGACAGGAACTGCTCGGGCGACGCGCTCAGCAGCGACACCGCACCGGCCCGCAGCAGTGCGCCGTGATGGGTGGGGCTCGAGTCGCGCAGCGCGAGGTAGGTGGCGAGCGGGTCCGGGCTCACGTCGACGGAGACCTCGGTGGTGAGGCACAGCTGGTACGCGTCGCCCTCGGTGATGGCGGCCTGGCAGGCCCGCACCATGTCGAGGTACTGGTCGTCGGAGTAGGCCCAGGTGGCGGTCGGCCGGTGATCGAGCTTGCCGAGATCCGGCTCGGCAACGTGGGTCTCGACAAGCTCGACCACCGAACGGCGCCAGCCGTCGAGGTCGTCGAGCGCGAGCAGCGTCACCTCGTGCCGCGCGTGGTCGAAGGCGAGAGCGCGGTCGACCCGCAGCCAGGCCGCCCGCGGGTAGCGGGAGGTGCGCGCCACGGCGACGCCCATGGTCTCGCCGCGCAGCTCGTAGCCGAGCCACCCGACCCAGCCGAGGGTGAAGCCGACCGGGGCATCCGTCGCGTCGGTGTCGACCTGCTGGGCCTGCAGCCAGTCCAGCACGGCGCCGTCGAATTCGGTGACGACCTCGGCGGCGAGGCCCAGATAGCTCATGCCGGTCGTCGCCTGCGGTCCGCTGTCGAGCCAGAACGCGGCATCCGAGTCGCCGCAGATGGCCGCGTACGCGACCGCGGGATCCACCCAACGGCCGAGGGAAGCCGCGAAGACCCGGGGGCGCATAACCTAAGCCTATGGAGTCGATCTACCGGTGGCACGACGGAAGCCTCGAACCCCTCGAGTACTGCGACATGACCCTCAGCCGCATCGTGGCCGCCGACTCCTGGTTGGTCACGGATGGCACGGCGCTCGCCCTCGGCCTCCACAAGTCGCGCTTCCTCGCGTCTGCCCCCGACGGCGAGGCGTTCTGGGATGCGGCGATCGCCGCGATCCCCGCCACCGGAGACTGGTTCCCGCGGGTCGAGCTGCACGAGCCCGAGCGCTACGTGTTCCGGCTCCGCTCCGCGCCCGAGCGCACCAAGTCGGCGGTGCTCGCCACCTGGTCGGGCGCCGACCCGCGCACCGAGCCGAGGGTCAAGGGTCCCGACCTCTCGTCGATGCTGCGCATCCGCACGGCGGTGCAGGCCGAGGGCGCCGACGAGGCGGTCATCCTCTCCCCCGACGGGTACGTCGTCGAGGGCGCGTACTCGTCGCTGCTGTGGTGGCGCGGCGAGATCCTGTGCGGCCCGCCCGCCGACTTCGCGCGGGTGGACAGCGTGACGGCCCGCAGCGTCCTGACCCTCGCGCGCGCGCTCGGGATCGACACCCACGAGGAGGCGGTCACACCCACCGAGCTGGACGGCACGGAGCTGTGGGCGCTCAGCGCGCTGCACGGCATCCGGATCGTCACGAAGTGGGTCGACGGGCCCGCACTCGCCGAGAAGCCCGGCCGGCTCGCCCAGTGGCGCGCACGGCTCGACGCGCTGCGGCGGGAGATCCGCTGATCATGAACGAGCTGCTCGCCGCCGCCGCGCCCAACCCGATCGAGTGGTTCGGAGCGCAGTTGAGTGGCGCGCTCGCGTGGATCCTCGGGATCGTGCAGTCCGTGCATCCGGTGCTGCGGACGGCGCTCGCGGGCTTCGGGATCCTGCTCGAGACCTCCGTGCTGGTCGGCCTCATCGTGCCCGGCGACACCATCGTGATCGTCGCGGCGACCGCGGTCGACAGCCCGCTGGAATACTTCGCGCTCGCCCTGACCATCATCGTGGGCGCGCTGTGCGGCGAGAGCATCGGGTTCCTGCTCGGCAGGTTCTTCGGGCCGCGCCTGCGGGCCTCGCGCCTGGGTGTGCGCATCGGCGAGGCGTGGTGGGTGCGGGCAGAGAACTACCTCGACCGGCGGGGCGGCGTCGCGATCTTCGTGTCGCGGTTCCTGCCGTTCCTGCACTCGCTCATCCCCGTCACGGTGGGTATGAGCACGATGAGCTACCGCCGCTTCATCGCGTGGACGATACCGGCGTGCACCATCTGGGCGTTCGCCTACGTGTCGGTGGGCACGTTCGCGGCCGGCAGTTTCGAGGCGCTGCTCGACCGGCTCCACTACGCGGGCTATCTCTTCGTGGCGATCATCGTGGTCTTCCTCGTCGCGGTCGTGATCGCGAAGAAGCTCATCGAGCGCGCGGAACGCCGGCACCTCGGGTCGTAGAGAACGGACGAGGGGCGGATGCCGAAGCACCCGCCCCTCGCCGTCGATCGGAGTTACTTGAGGAGGTCGTTGTCCTCGAGCCACTTCTTCGCGATGTCGGCAGACGACTTCTGGTCGACGGTCGACTCCACGTTGAGGGCGACGAGGCCCTCGGCCGTGAGCTTGGCCTGCACCGCGTTGATCACGTCGGCGATCGAGTCCGCGATGTCCGCGTTCACGAGGGGCACGACGTTCGACGCGAGGAAGAGCCCCTTCGGGTCGGCAAGGGTCACGAGGTTCTCGGTCTGGATGCGCGGGTCGGCGCTGTAGACGTTCGCGATGTTGATGGTGCCGGCGAGAAGATCCTCGACAGTGGTGTCACCGGTGGCGGAGAAGCCCACGGTCGCGCCGTACAGGGAGAGCAGGCCCTGCGGTCCGTACGGGCGCTCCTCGAGCTCGGCGTTGCCACCGAGGGTGAGCGGCACGGTGACCTTCGAGAGGTCCTCGAGCGACTTCAGGTTGTTCGCGTCGGCGAACTCCTTGGTCACGTTGTACGAGTCCTGGTCGGTCGCAGCCGACTGGTCGAGCACCGTGAGGCCGTCCGGCAGGGCGGTCTTGAGCTCCGCGTATACGTCGTCGGAGGTCGTCGCCTTGGTGTCGGGGCTGTAGTACTGGAGCAGGTTGCCGGTGTACTCGGGGAACAGGTCGACATCGCCGTTCTCGAGTGAAGGCAGGTAGGCGTCGCGCTGGCCGATGTTGAAGTCGCGCTCGACGGTGAAACCGGCGTTCTCCAGTGCCTGGGCGTAGATCTCCGCGATGATCTCGTTCGAGTAGTACGCCTGCGAGCCGATCGTGATCGTCTCGCTGCTTCCGGTTTCGCTGCTGCCCGAGTCCAACGGGTCACCTGATGCGCACCCTGACAGGGCCAATGCCGCCCCGACCACGACTGCACCCAGTGCGAGCCGGCCCTTGTTCCTTGCTGTGAACATGCGTTCTTCCTTTGTTATCCGGTGGGAGATTCCACCACCGCACGGCGCCGGGATGACGACGTGCGGAGCTCTTTGGGACGGCCCGCGGTCACACCGCGCGGCACGACGACATGCTGGATGAGGGCGAAGAGCCCGTCGAGCACGAGGGCGAGGGCCACGATCACGATCGCGGCGCCGAGGATCATGTCGTAGCGGCGCAGCGGGATGCCCTGGATGATGTACGTGCCGAGGCCGCCGAGCGTCACGTACGCCGCGAGCACGACGGTCGCGACGATCTGCAGCGCGCCTGCGCGGATGCCGCCGATGAGCAGCGGCAGCCCGAGCGGGATCTCGACCTTGACCAGGATCTGCCACTCGGTCATGCCCACCGCGCGCGCCGCGTCGATCACGCGGCGATCGATCGCCTCGAGTCCCGCATAGGCACCCGCGAGCATCGACGGGATGCCCAGCAGCACGAACGCGATGGTTGCGGCGAGGGGCTTCTGGGTGACGCCGATCACGAGCACGAGCAGCAGGATGAGACCGAACGACGGAATGGCCCGCGCCGCACCCGAGATGCCGACGGCAAGGTTGCGGCCCTTGCCGGTGTGGCCGATGTAGAAGCCGAGCGGCACCGCGATGACGCCCGCGATGACGACCGCGAGGAAGGTGTAGAAGAGGTGCAGGCCGATCGCCGCGGGCAGCGGGGACGAGCCGGTCAGCCGCTCGGGCGAGAAGATCCAGGCGAGTGCGTCGGCGAGGAGGTTCATGCGGCACCCGCTTCGACGGCGACGGGAGCCCGGCGCGTGCGCATGGGCGCTGGGGCCCACGGCATGAGCACGCGGCCGAGGCGGGCGAGCAGGAAGTCGACGAGCAGCGCGATCACCAGCACCATGACGACGCCCGTCAGGATCTCGGGGATGATGCGGCGCTGGAAGCCGTTGGTGAAGAGGTAGCCCAGGCTCTCGACGCCGATGAGCACGCCGACCGTCACGAGGCTGATGGTGCTGACCGCCGCGACCCGCAGGCCGGCGAGGATGACCGGGCCGGCGAGCGGGAACTCGACCGCCCAGAACCGGCGCCACGATCCGTAGCCCATTGCAGTCGCCGCCTGCCGCACCGCCGGGTCGACGGAGGCGAGCGCGTCGGCGATCGAGCGGGCCATGATCGCCACCGCGTAGATGGTGAGCGCGATGGTGAGGTTGAGCGGGCTCAGGAAGCTGATGCCGAGGATCGCCGGCAGGATCGGAAGCAGTGCGAGCGAGGGGATCGTGTAGAGCAGCCCGGCGACCGTGAGCAAGAGGCCGCGCGTGAGTTTGTAGCGGTAGGCGAGCCAGCCGAGCGGGATCGAGATGAGGAACCCGAGGATGATCGGCGGAATGGCCAGCCGCAGGTGCTCGAGCGTCAGCCGCCCGATCAGGTCGAAGTTGTCCAGTAGCCAGTTCACTACTTCGTGCCCTCCACGAGCACGCCCTGGGTGCGACCGGCGCTGTCGACGAGCACCGAGCCGGTCTTCGTCTTCTTCACCGACAGCGCGCGCTTGCCGTGCTCGACCCCGATGAAGTTGGCCACGAACTCGTTGGCGGGGTTCTCGAGGATCTCGCTCGGGCTGCCGATCTGGGCGATCTTGGCGCCCTTCTCGAGGATGACCACTTGGTCGCCGAGGAGGAACGCCTCGTCGATGTCGTGCGTCACGAACACAATCGTCTTGTCGAGGTCGCGCTGCAGGCGGATGGTCTCCTGCTGCAGCTCGGCGCGCACGATGGGGTCGACGGCGCCGAACGGCTCGTCCATGAGCAGGATGTTGGGGTTGGCGGCGAGCCCGCGCGCCACACCGACGCGCTGCTGCTGGCCGCCCGACAACTGGCTCGGGTAGCGCCCCGCGACCGACCGGTCCAGGCCCACGGTGTCGAGCAGCTCGAGCGCCTGCGCCCGCGCGACCTTGCGCGGCACTCCGTTGAGCACCGGAACGGTCGAGACGTTGTCGATCACCTTGAAGTGCGGGAGCAGGCCCGAGTTCTGCATGACGTAGCCGATGCTGCGGCGCAGGTGCACGGGATCGCGGTCGAGGATGCTCTCACCGTCGATCTCGATCGCGCCGGAGGTGGGCTCGACCATGCGGTTGATCATCCGCAGCAGCGTGGTCTTGCCGCTACCGGACGAGCCGACGAGCACCGTCGTCTTGCGCGAGGGGATCGTGAGGTTGAAGTCACTGACGGCGACTGTCCCGCCCGGGAACTCCTTCGTGACGGAGCGGAACTCGATCATGCGGAAACGGCCCCATTCTTCAAGCACTGATTGGCTACAGCACATGGTCACGGCCCACGCGCACGCGCGCAGGAGTTTGCCAAGCGCTACCCAGCTAAACAGTATTCGGAGCCACTGTCATACCCGGTTGCATCAATGTGTCTCGGCGTTACACTGCGCGCGCCGAGGCCCCTCCGGGGCGGACTTGCCTAGGGGGTGCCGAGGTCCTGCGCGAGCAGCTGCGTGACGACATCGCGGCTCACCTGCAGGAATGCCTCATCGCCCTGGGGGTCGCGTGCGAACGCGCGCGTGGCGAGGGCGTCGGAGATCTCCACGGCGGTCTCGAAGCGGAAGCGGAATTCGGGCGAATCGGTGAACCCGAAACGCTCCACGAGGGCGTCAACGATCCGGTCGGACACTATCGAGTTGAACGTGCGATCGAGAGAAGCGGGACGCAGATCGAGCACGTCGCCGAAGCGCAGGCCGCTGAATCCGGCTTCGGTGCGGTGCGCATCGATGAGCACGGCCGAGGCAGCCTTGAGCGCGCTCGCCCAGGTCTCGTTCTTGGGGTCGAGGATCTCGTTCGTGGTCTTCTCGAGCACGCGCTCGAGGTTGCGGGCAGCGAGGGCCTGCAGCACGGCGATGCGGTCAGGGAAGTAGCGGTAGACGGTTCCGATGGACGCACCGGCGCGCTCGGCGACCATCGCGGTGGTCAGGCGCTCGTAGCCGATCTCGTCGACGATCTGCGCCGCAGCGTCCAGAAGGGCGGACAGTCGGGCCGCACTGCGCGCCTGAACGGGCTCATTGCGGAGGCTGGGTCGTGCGTCGGGGGTGTTCTCGACGATTTCCTGGGCGGCCATGTGCCCCCTCCTTGTGTGAATTACGCGCTTAACTTGCGGCTGAATCCTACCGTGCTCTGATATTCCGAATGTCATGAGAAACGTCAGAAGTACCTGAGAGAATTCGAATTATGTGCGGAAGGTTCGTTGTCGCGGGTGCTGCGAGTGACTTGGTGGAGATGTTCGACATCGATCTCGTCGCTGACGACCTGCCCCAACCCTCCTTCAATGTAGCGCCAACCGACCGCGTACCGGTCGTGATCGACACGATTCCGAAGGGTGCAGACCCCGACGACGAACCGGTGCGCAGGCTCGAATCCGCGCGCTGGGGGCTGGTCCCCGCGTGGGCGAAAGACGTCAAGGTCGGCGTCACGGCCTTCAACGCGCGCATCGAGTCCGCAGCCGAGAAATCCCACTTCAAGAACGCCGTGAAGAAGCGCCGCGCCATCGTTCCCGCGACCGGCTATTACGAGTGGAAGACGGTCGGCGAGGTCAAGACTCCGCACTTCATCCACCTGCCCGAGGGCGAGCTGTTCGTCTTCGCCGGGCTGTACGAGTGGTGGCGCAACCCCGCCGAGGCCGACGACTCCCCCAACAAGTGGCTGATCTCCACCTCCATCCTCACCCGCGAGGCCACCGGCGAGCTCGCCGGCATCCACGACCGGATGCCCGTCTTCCTCTCCCCCGAACTGCTCGACGAGTGGCTCGATCCGCACACCGAGGGCGAGGAGGACCTGCTCGCCGAGATCTCGCACGGAGGCGAGGAAGTGGCCGAGCGCGTGCAGTTCCACGTCGTCGACCGCGCGGTCGGCAACGTGCGCAACAACTCGCCCGAGCTGATGCGACCGGTCGAGCACGGGGAGCCCGCCTAGGCTGGGGTGATGGCCGAACCCGCAGCTCAGCTCATCCACCGGGCGGCCCGCATCGAGGATGCATTCCACCGCTGGCGCGAGCGCCGGGGCCGCAAGCGCGGTCTCGTCACTACCGTCGTGCCCTACACCGGCTACGGCGCACCCGGCTGGACCCGCGTGTTGTGCCGCGTCGTGCTCACCCGCCCCAGCACCGTCGCGCGGGACAAGGTGCGGGGCTGGCGCGCGTTCTTCAGCATCCCCGTCTCGGATGCGCAAGTCTCCGTCACCGCCGGCGGAGTCGCCCAGCGCGTCACCCCCAGCCGCGGCGGCGTTGTCGACGCCCGCGTCGCCACCGACCTCACGCCCGGCTGGCACACCATCACCCTGAGCTGCGACGACTCCGACCCGGTGAGCGCGCCCGTGTTCATCGTCGACCCGGACACGAAGTTCGGGATCGTCTCCGACATCGATGACACCGTCATGGTCACGGCGCTCCCCCGCCCCTTCCTCGCGGCGTGGAACACCTTCGTGCTCGACGAGCACGCGCGCACCCCGGTCGCGGGGATGGCCGTGCTCTACGAGCGGCTGCGGCGCGAGCATCCGTCGTCTCCGGTGATCTACCTCTCCACGGGGGCCTGGAACGTCGCGCCCACCCTCACGCGCTTCCTCGACCGCAACCTCTACCCGGCGGGCGCGCTGCTGCTCACCGACTGGGGGCCCACCCACGACCGGTGGTTCCGCAGCGGGCAGGATCACAAGCGCTCCAACCTCGCGCGATTCGCCGAGGAGTTCCCCGACCTCAAGTGGCTGCTCATCGGCGACGACGGCCAGCACGACGAGGCGCTCTACGGGGAGTTCGCGGCGGCGCATCCGGACAACGTGGCGGCGGTCGCGATCCGCCAGCTCTCGACCGGTGAGGCCGTGCTGGCCGGTGGCCGCACCAAGGCGGCCGAGCACGAGAAAGGTTCGTCCGTGCGGTGGTTCTTCGGGCAGAACGGCGCCGAGCTCTCGCGCTCGCTCGAGTCCGTGGGCCTGCTGGAGAACTGATGGTGCTGCCCATCGAGGATTACGCCATGATCGGCGACTGCCACACCGCCGCCCTCGTCGGCAGCAACGGCAGTATCGACTGGCTGTGCCTTCCGCGGTTCGACTCGCCCTCGACCTTCGGTGCGCTCCTGGGCGATGAGGAGCACGGGCGCTGGATGCTCGCGCCCACCGACGCCGCCGCGACGAGCTCGCGCCGCTACCTCGACGACACCTTCGTGCTCGTGACGACCTGGACCACGCCCACCGGGGTGGTGGAGGTCGTCGACCTCATGCCGCACGGCGACCGTCGGGCCGATGTGCTCCGGCGCGTGCGTGGCGTGAGCGGCTCGGTGCAGCTGCACATCGACCTGCGAGTGCGGTTCGGGTACGCCGACGCCCTGCCGTGGATCCGCCAGGTGCCCGAGAAGGGCCACCACGCCCTCATCGCCATCGCGGGCCCGGATGCGATTGTGGTGCGCGGGCCGGAACTCACCGCGCACGGGCACGCGCACACCGCGGACTTCACCGTGGTGCAGGGCGAGACGCGCGACCTCACCCTCACCTGGTACCCCTCGCACCGGCAGCCGCCCAAGGCCCTGCCCGTGGGCAAGCGCCTCAAGGCCACGACGAAGTGGTGGCGGCAGTGGGCATCCGGCTCGCAGAAATCGCCCGTATACACGGACGAGGTGCGGCGCTCGCTTCTCGTGCTGCGGGCCCTGACTCACGAGGACACCGGCGGCATCGTCGCCGCGGCCACCACCAGCCTGCCCGAGGAGTTCGGGGGCCAGCGCAACTGGGACTACCGCTACGTCTGGCTGCGCGACGCGTCATTGACCCTGCACGTACTGCTCGACCACGGGTTCGTCGGCGAGGCCGACGCCTGGCGCAACTGGCTGCTGCGGGCCATCGCCGGCGACCCGAACGACGTGCAGATCATGTACGGCCTCGCCGGAGAGCGCCGGCTCGACGAGCACGAACTCACGAGCCTGCCCGGCTACGACGGGGCCGCCCCCGTGCGCATCGGCAACGGCGCGTACACGCAGTTCCAGGGCGACGGATTCGGCCACGTCATGCTCGCGCTGCAAGCCGCCCGCGAGCGGGGCGGCAAGGAGCCCGACTTCTCCTGGCCGCTGCAGCGCGCGCTCATGGCCTACGTCGAGGAGAACTGGCGCAGGCCCGACAACGGCATCTGGGAGATCCGCGGGCCCGAGCGCGAGTTCACCCACTCGCGCGTGATGCTGTGGAGCGCCGTCGACTGCGCCGTGCGCGCGGTGGAGGAGTTCGGGCTCGACGGTCCGGTCGAGCGGTGGCGTGCGCTGCGCGACGAGATGCGCGACGACATCGAGGCCCGTGGGTTCGATCAGGAGCGCAATTCGTACACGCAGTACTACGGGGCATCCGGTGTGGACGCCTCGCTGCTGCAGCTGTCGCAGGTGGGCTACGTCGCCGCGGACGACCCCCGGATGCTCGGCACCGTCGCCGCCATCGAGGAGGAGTTGCTCGAGCACGGGCTGCTGCTGCGCTACCGCACGGAGTCCGGTGTGGACGGCCTGCCCGCGGGCGAGAACGCGTTCCTCGCGTGCTCGTTCTGGCTCGTCGAGCAGTACGCGCGCTCGGGCCGGCTCGACGATGCGATCGCGCTCATGGACACGCTGTGCGCCTTCTCCAACGACGTGGGGCTCCTGAGCGAGGAGTACGACGTGGCCGGGGCGCGCCAGGCGGGCAACACTCCGCAGGCGCTCAGCCACCTCGCGCTCGTGCGCGCCGCCGACGCGATCGCGGCCGCCTCGGCCTGAGCGGGCGCCCGCGTGCGTCGCCGTCGATGTCGGTCCTGCGAGGGCACGCAAACGTCTTCGCGACACGCGAACGTTCGCGTGCTCTGACGACATTGCCGTGCTCGGTCGGCCGGATGCCCGCGGCGACACCCGCGACAGGCCCGCGACGGGCCCGCGACAGGCCCGCACCCCCGAAATTGCTCACGACGGATTCCGCAGCTCGTCAAGCGCAAAACTGATGCGATCCGTTGATCGAGGTACGCATTTCGTGGTGAAATCGGACTGGGAGCGCTCTCATCATCTGAATCCGCCCCCAGATGGGGGTGACGGTGCCGCTTGACGGTATATCGGTGCGCTGATACTTTTTCCTCGCTGGTCAATTGGTCCCCCATGTGGAGGACCATTGGGAAAACGGACTTGTACCCGACAGGTCCGGGATTTCACCCGAAGAAATCTGCAGCGTGTGTGGCCGTGAACCACGTTGTGCCCTGCCAGTTGGTGATTCGCTTACCCGATCACCAGCAGCAGTGGCCGACGGGGGCGCGATACTGAATCATGCCCTCCCCTCGCAGCGACATCACCGCGCTCCGCCTCTCGGCACAGCGCATCGCCGCGCCCGGTGACCTCCAGACCCCGCTCGACGTGGCCCGCTGGATGCTTGCGCTCCAGTCCCAGGACTTCCCCGGCGCGCGCTGGGCGATCGGCCTTCGCCTGCCCCACGCGACCGCGCGCGACGTCGACGACGCTCTCGCCGCGGGAACCATCGTGCGGTCGTGGCCCATGCGCGGCACGCTGCACATCGTGGCCGCAGAGGACCTCGGCTGGATGATGTCGATCGCCGCCCGCCGCCAGGCGACGTGGGCCGCGAAGCGCCGTGGCGACCTCGAGATCACCGACGACCAGCTCGTGCGGGCGGGCGACATCGCCGTCGGCGAGCTCACGGGTGGCCGAATCATCCGCAGGGATGCCCTCCTCGCCGCCTGGGAGGCCGCCGGCATCCCCACCACGGGTCAGCGCGGGTACCACCTGCTCTGGAACCTCGCCCACCAGAAGCTCATCGTGTTCGGACCGCACGACGCCAAGCAGCCCACGTTCACCCTGTTCGAGGAGTGGGTGCGCACTCATCGCGATCTCGAGGGCGACGCCGCGCTCGCGGAGTTCGCCACGCGCTACTTCCGCAGCCACGGCCCGGCCACGGAGCGGGATTTCGCGTGGTGGGCGTCCCTCACGCTGGGTGACGCGCGGAAGGGCATCGCCGCCGCCGAGGGACTTCAGGCGCGGGACTTCGGCGGGGTCACCCACTACCTCGCCGAGGGGCTCGAGCCCGCGGCATCCGGAGTCTTCGCGCTGCCGGGGTTCGACGAGTACATGCTCGGCTACTCCGACCGGTCGCCGGCCCTGCCCGCCGAGTTCGCGCAGCGCATCGTGCCGGGCAACAACGGCATGTTCCTGCCGACCGTGGTGGTCGACGGCCAGGTCGCGGGCACGTGGAAGCGCACCGAGGGCGCGAAGAAGATCACCGTCGACCTGTCGGAATTCACGAGCATGACGAAGAAGAGCCGTGCAGGATTCGAGCGCGCGCTCCGGCGCTACGGGGAGTTCGTCGGCAAGCCCGTCGAGCTCCGTGACTGAGGCCGACGCACCGCGGTACGCACCCTTCCCGCTCGTCGAGGACCCCGCGGCGTTCGACCTGGTGTCCACGGGCGTCGCGAACGCGTTGGGCTCGACGGTCGCGCGTCACCGCCCGACCCGCGAGGGGACCGCCGCCACGGTATTCCTGCACGGCGCCGCAGGGTCGTGGACGACGTGGACGCCCGTGCTGCTCGCCGCACGGGAGGCCGGCGCGGTCATCACCGAGCCCGTGCTCTTCGACCTGCCCGGATGGGGCGAGGGCGAGCTCGCCGACGGCATGCGCACGATCGAGGCGGTGTGCGAGCTCGTGCGCGCGACCCTCGAGCGGCTCGGGTACACCGAGTGGCACGTGGTGGGGCACTCCCTCGGCGGGTTCGTGGCGCTGCACCTGGCCGCGCTCTGGCCCGACAGCGTGCGGTCGGTCACGATGGTGTCGGGCACGACGTGGTCGGTGATCGAGAGTGTCGGGCATCCGTTCGCACGGTTCTCGAGACTGCCGGGATTCACCTCCCTGTGGCGCGTGATGCAGGGCCTCGCCGCGCTGGGGGCGGCGGGCCGGGCCCTCGTGCGCGGGTTCGACCGGGTCGGTCTGCTGCGCCCCGCGGTGTTCCCGCTCTTCCGGCACCCGTTCCGCGTTCCCGGGTCGGTCATCGACGCGCTCGGTCGTGAGGTGCGGCCGCGGTCATTCACCGCTGCCGCCGCGATCGCGAAGGGCTACCCTGCCGACGAGCTCTGGACGGGTATCGGATGCCCCGTGACGGCCCTCAAGGGCGACCGCGACGTGTTCGTGCGCGACGACGACCTCGACAGGCTGCGTGCCGTCATTCCTCACGCGCGCACGCTCGTCATCCCGGACTGCGGACACTTCGCCAACATCGAGCGCCCGCACGCCGTGCTCGCGCACCTCAGTCGATGACGGCCTGGCACGCGTCGAAGCAGTGCACGAACGGGCCGGTCTCACCCGAGAGGGTGCGGCGCAGCACGAGCAGCCGCCGTGCCGCATCGTCGATGGTTGCGATGTCGATGGTGCCGGCGTCGACCGCCGCGTGGATGCCCGCGACCACCGAGGGCACGTCGACGCCCTGCACGTAGAGCAGCATGGTGTTGCCCGCCGCGACGGCGAGCACGGCGTTGGCCACCGGGTCGGCGTACTCGGGGCGGCCCGAGTTCTCGAGCATGTTCATGTCGTCGGTGATCGCGATGCCGTCGAACCCGAGCTCGTCGCGCAGCAGCTCGTGCCACGCCGGCGAGAGCGTGGCGGGCTGCGGGTCGACGGCGTCGAACTGCAGGTGGCCGAACATCACGAATTCGGCGCCCGCGTCGATACCCGCGGCGAACGGCTCCTCGTGGCCCGCCCGCCAGTCGTCGAGGCTCATGGCGGTCGACGGGATGCTCGAGTGCGAGTCGCCCGGCGCGACGCCGTGCCCCGGGAAGTGCTTGAGCGTCGAGTAGACCTCGCCCTTCTCCCCTGCCACCGCCTCGGCGACCCGCGCGGCGGCGTCGCCGGGGGTCGCGCCCATCGAGCGCTCGAAGATGAAGGAGTCGGGGTCGCCGGTGACGTCGGCGACGATGCCGAAGTTGACGGTCACCCCGTCGGCGGCGAGGAGCGCTCCGCGATCGGCGAAGGCGGCCCGCGCCGCGGAGGGGTCGGCGTAGCGCAGTTCGGCGGCGGAAGGCCCGTCGTCGGGAGTGATGCGCCGCACGATTCCGCCCTCCTGATCGGTCGCCACGAGGATCGGCAGTCCGCGCTCGCCCGTGATGCCCCACCCGGCCAGGTCGCTCGCGGGGTCCGGGATGTTGTCGCCCATCAGGATGACGCCCCCGAGCCCGTAGCCGCTCGACACCGCCGCGATCCGCGCGGGGTCGACGCCCGCCACGTGCAGCATGATCATGCTCGCGATCTTCTCGTCGAGGGTCATGGTGCCGAGGCGGTCGTCCGCGTACTGCTGGACGGGGTCGACGGGCTCTCGAACGGGTGCCGGGGGGAAGTCGGGGATCACGAGGGGCTGCGGCGCAGCGCTGCATCCGGCGAGCACCGCCAGGAGGAGGGCTGCCGCGAGGAGCCGCCTCACGCCAGGCGGCCCTGCGGCGCCGGCAGCGGGGAGAGCACGCGGTTCGCGATCCCGGTGCGGGAAGAGACGTGCCAGCGGGCGAAGATCGCCTGCACGTGCTTCTCCACGGTCTTGTCGCTGATGCCGAGGCGCTCCGAGATCGCGCGGTTCGAGCATCCCTCGGCCACGAGCCCGGCGACCTGCTGCTGACGGTCGGTGAGTCCGCTCAGCTGAGCCTGATCGCGCGACCTGCCGAGACTGGCCGGGATGGCCGCGCGCGAGGTGGCACCCAGTGCCGCGAGTGCCCGCGAGAGGTGGCTCTGCACGGTGCGCTCGGAGAGGAAGAGGGCCTTGCCGATCATGCGGTTGGAGAAGCCCTCCGCCGCGAGGAGTGCGATCTGCTGCTCGCGCTCCGAGAGCGCCTGCCAGCCGGATCCCGCGGAGGGCCGTAGCCGTCGGCCCAGGCGGCGCAGCTCCCGGCCCGACCAGCTGCGCACGGCGGCGGCGCCGAGCAGGTCGGCCTCATCGGCAGCGCCCCGGAATCCGGCGACCGCCGACGCCCGCGCCCCGGCCGCTGCGAGGGCTGCGGCCTCGAGCACGCGGGCCCGCGTGGCATCGAGCCTGCCGCCCGCGACGAGCGCCCGCGCCGCGGAGATCGCCGCCCGCTCCACCCCGCTCTCGGTCTGCCCGGAGGCGACGTCGATGCGGCTCAGGGTGCGCTCGACGGCGGCGGCGGCCATGTCGTGAATCTGCAGCGGTGCGGCTCGGCGGCCCCAGCCGCGTGCCGCCCTCAGGTCGCCGCGCTCGATCGCGGCCGTGGCGAGCAACTCGTAGCCGTACGCGCGGTCGACGGTCTGCAGTCGTGGGAGCGCGGGGCCGCCGGCCGCGTGCAGCACCAGTTCCGCCGCCCGATCGGTGAGGCCCACGGCGCCGAGGCCGAAAGCGCACAGCAGGTGCGAGCCGACGGTGATGTAGGTGATGGGCTCCGGGTCGAGGGCGATGACGAAGGCCGTGAGGCGCTCGACCTCGGCCACGTTCTCCAGGAGCGCCTCGATGTATGCGCTCGTCGACGCCGCGAGCATTCGGGCGGGGGCCCCGTCGTTCGCCTCCGCCTCGACCGTCGCGCGCGCGATTGCCTCCGCCGCCTCCGAGACTCGGCCCTGGAATACGAGGGCCCGCGCAAGGGCGACGCGGGCCAGGATCGGCGCCTGGGTCGACGCCACCCACACGCGCTCCAGGTAGTCGCGCGCGAGGTGCTCAGCCTCCACGAGGCGGCCGGCCGACATCGCAGCCTCGATCGCGATGTACGTGGCGACGCATCCGTCCTCCTCCGTCCATAACGGATCCGAGCGGAGCTCGCTCGTCGAGTCGCCACCGTCCAACGGCGGCGCGAGGCAGGTGGTCACGATGGTCGTTGCCGTCGCCAGTGCCCGCGAGGCTGGGTCATCCGCCTCGGCTCGCGCGAGCGCCGCCCAGTCGCGGGCCTCCGGATGCCTCGAGCCGAGCGAACAGGCGAACGCGGCCATGGCCGCCAGCCTCGACCGGCGCCCCGCCGCGTCGGCACGGGAGAGCTCGTGCCTCAACCGATCCAGGGCTTCATCCGTCCGGGCCTCGAGCACCAGGTCGAGACACTCGCCGAGCACCGATGAGGCCATGCCGTGATGCTAGCCCTTGGCCGGTGCCGCCGTGAACCAGGTGAGCGAGCCGAATTCCTCGGGCGAGATGCCGAACTCCTCGGTGCTGTGGGCTACCGTGCGCCGCAGCTCCGGATGCGCGACGCCCTCGCGCACGATGATGTCGACTCCCGACGGGGTGACGAGCGACTTCGAGAACCTGATCACCGCGATGCTGCCGTCGTCACTCATCCCCGCGACGGACCACCTGCTGGCGAAGAGCCGAAGCAGCTTGCGGCCGCGCCAGACGAACTCGTCGTCGCGCCAGGTGTCCTGGCCGAGGATGTGCTTCTCCTCGCCCTCCTCCACGTAGCCGACGTCGTCGGAGAGCACGAGAGGCTGCTCGGAGACCAGTTCGTAGGTGAAGCGCGGCTCCGTCTTCTCCCCCGTGAGCCACATCGGGAAGTTGGTCGCGGCGATGGTCCATGTGCCCGGTAGAAGATCGGCGAGCGCGCGCTGATCGAGTGTTGCCCCCATGCTTCGAGGGTAACCCGGGAATCAGCCCTTGACCGCACCGCCCAGCCCCGCGCTGCGCAGGAACACGCGCTGGAAGGCCAGGAACAGCACGATCGGGATGATCGTAGAGATCGCCAGCGCCGCCAGGAACATATCGAGCTCCACCTGCGACTGGATGGCCGGCAGCCGCACGCCGAGCGGCTGCACCGCCGGATCGGGCAGCACGAGCATGGGCCACAGGTAGTCCTTGAGAGAGGCGATGATCGCGAAGACCGAGACGACACCGAGGATCGGGCGCGACATCGGCAGCACTATCGACCAGAACAGCCGGAACGGCCCGGCCCCGTCGGTGCGCGCCGCCTCGAACACCTCCCGCGGCAGGCTGTCGAAGAAGCGCTTCACCAGCAGGATGTTGAACGCGTTCGTCGCCGCGGGCAGCCAGACCGCGAGGTAGTTGTTGAGCAGCGAGGTGCCGACGGGCGGATGCACGATCGTGAGGTAGAGCGGAACCAGCAGCACCACCGACGGCACGAACAGAGTGCCGAGCACCGCCGCGTTCAGGATGCCGGCATACCGCGGCTTGAGCACCGAGAGCCCGTACCCGGCGGTCGTCGCGATGAAGAGGCTGAACAGCCACGACCCGAACGCCAGGATCAGCGTGTTGAGGAAGTACTGGTCGATGTGCACCTCGAACCACGCCTGCGAGAGGTTCGCCCAGTCCACGCCGTTCGGCCAGAGGTCGATCGGGTGCGAGATGGTGTCTTGCGTCGACGTGACCGCCGCCTTCGCGAGCCACAGGATGGGCCCGAGGCCGGCGATGACCAGTCCGCCGAAGAGCAGCACGTGCACGCCGCCCATGGTGGCCCGCACGCTGCGCTTGCGGCGGTCGAAGCCGGAGAGGATGCCGCGATCGACGTCGGGCTCGGCATCCGTGGGCTTTCGCCTGCGGAGGGGGCGGGTGACGGTGCTCAATTGCTGCTCCAGCGCTCGGTGACCTTGAAGTAGATGAACGAGAGGATCGCCAGCACGATCGCGAGCATGACGCTCAGTGCCGTCGCCTCCCCGTAGTTGCCGCCGAGGCTGTTCTGGAACGCGTAGCGGTAGATGAGCATGAGCATGGTGACGGTCGCGTTGTTCGGCCCGCCGCCCGTGAAGAGGAACGGCTCGAGGAAGACCTGGGCCGTCGCGATCACCTGCAGGATGAGCATGATGAACAGCACGCCCCGCAACTGCGGCAGGGTCACGTGCCACACCTTGCGCCAGACGGATGCCCCGTCGACCTCAGCGGCGTCGTAGAGCTCGGGCGGCACGCTCAGCAGCGCCGCGAGGTAGATGATGATGCTGCCGCCCGCCGCCGCCCAGGTCGCCTCGATCACGAGGGACGGCATGGCGGAGGCGCCGGACTGCAGCCACGGCTGGGGCGCGATGCCCACCCACCCCAGGATCGTGTTGAAGACGCCGGTCGGGCTCGCGTCGTAGAAGAACTTCCACAGGAGCACCGCCACGACCGGCGGGATGACGACGGGCAGGTAGGCGAGGGCGCTGTACAGGCCCTTCGCGCGCTTCACCTCGCTCATCAGCACGGCGAGCAGGAGCGGGATCGGGAAGCCGAAGACGAGCGCGAGGAGCGCGAAGTAGAGGGTGTTGACGATCGCGGTGCCGAGCAGCGGGTCGCTCAGCACCCGCTCGAAGTTGTCGAGGCCCACCCACGAGGTCGTGATGAGGTTCGTCTTCTGGAAGCTCATGATGAACGACCGGATGATCGGCGACCAGCTGAACACCGCGAACACGATGATCATCGGCGCGAGGAACAGGAGGTTCGAGAGCCCCCCGCCGCGGAACCACGTGAGCGGGGTGCGCTTGCGCTTGCGCTGCACGGGGGCGGACTCCCGCTCGCTCTCGATGAGCGCGGGGGCTTCGTCGAGGATCGTCATTGATGCTGCTCTCTGTGAGGCTGGTCGAGTAGCGCGCCAGCGCGTATCGAGACCTGAAGTGGGCCTCGATACGCGCCGCGGGCGGCGCTACTCGACCAGCGTTACTGCTTAGTTGCCGTCGAGGAGGGCCTGGGCATCCTTGTCGGCCTGCTTGAGCAGTGCCGGGATGTCAGCATTCTCGTCGGTCAGGACCGCCTGCACGACGGAGTCGAGCAGGGCGTAGATCTCCTGCGTCTTGCCCTTCGGCTCGCCGACCGGGGTCTGGTCGAAGATGCCGTCGAAGAAGCCGGACATCTGGTCGAGCGGAACGTTGACGTACGGCGCGATCCACTCGCGGGACTGCTCGTAGGTCGCCTGGTCGAGCACCGGCAGCACCGGGGTGCCGACCGCCTGGTCGCTCGCGACGAGCGCCTCCGCGTCAGCGATCGCGGCGTCCTTGTCGAGGAGCTTCTGCATGTAGTACCAGTCGATCCACTTGATCGAGGCCGCCTTCGTGGTGGCGTCGACGGTGGGGCTCACGACGGCGATGTCGCCACCGCCCAGCACGCCCGGGTCGTCACCCTCGGTCGGGATGACCGTGAGGCCGTAGTCGTCGGGGTTGAGCGAGAAGTCGCGCACCAGGGCCGTGTAGACGTCGGAGCCCGACGTGTACATGCCGATGTTTCCCGCGGCGAACTCCTGGTTGATGACGCCCCAGTCGAGCAGGAAATTGCTGCCCATCGAGTTGTCCTCCCAGCGGAGGTCGTGCAGGAACTGCAGGTCGGCCTCGGTTCCGGGGTTGTCGATCGTCGACGTGTACGTACCGTCGCCGTTGTCGACCTGCGTGCGGCCGCCGTGGGCGATGCTGCCCGCGGTGAGCTGCCAGCCACCGGTGTTGTTCATCGTCATTTGCGCGTAGCCGGCCTTGCCGGTCTTCTCGGCGATGATCTTCGCGTCCTCGCGCACCTCGTCCCACGTGGTGGGCGGGCTGTTCGGGTCGAGACCGGCCTGCTCGAACAGCGTGCGGTTGTAGTGCAGGCCCATGGCGTACGCCTGGCGCGGGAAGCCGTAGATATTGCCGTCGGCGTCCTGCACTCCCGACAGGATGATCGGGTTGAACTTGTCGGCGTAGCCGAGGTCGGTGACCTCCTTGGTCACGTCGTTGAGCTGGCCGTTCTCGAGGAGGGTCTTCGCGTCGGTGAAGGGCACGGTGAAGACGTCGGGCAGGCTGCCACCGGCGAGCTGCACGGCGAAGGTCGGGCCGGTCCACTCGTACTCGACACCGATCACGTCGATGTCGGGGTTGAGCTTCTCGAACTGGGCCTCCTGGGTGGCGAAGGCCTCGTAGGCAGCGGCGTCAGCGCCGGGCGGGAAGGTCGCGACGCGGATCTCGGTCTTTCCACTCGCACTGCCGCCCGTGCTGCAGGCGGCAAGAGAGGCGATGACTCCGAACGCGGCGACACCCGCGATGAGAGCCCTACTTCTTGACTTCATTGTCTTGCCTTTCGTTGTGTGATTGTTGGTGATGCTAGTGCTGCGCCGTCAGCCATGCTGTGGCGTCGGGTGGGAGCTGGCCGGCGACCAGATCCGCGCTGCTGAGCAGGAATTCCTCGTGCTCGGGCAGGTCTATGGGGCGGTCGGAGAGGTTCGTGACACTCACGAAACCCCCGCCGCGGGCGAAGCAGAGAACGTCGGGGTCGCTGCCCAGCCAGGTGAAGCTCTCGTCACCCTGCAGCGTGCGCCGCAGCGCGAGAGCCGAGCGGTAGAGCGAGAGCATCGACGCGGGGTCGGCCGCCTCGGCCTCCACCGTGTACAGCGCCCAGTCGGTGGGCTGCGGCAGCCAGGGCTGCTCGGTGGACGGCGAGAAGCCGTAGGGCGGGAGGGTTCCCGCCCAGGGCAGCGGCACGCGACATCCGTCTCGCCCGGGGTCGACGCCGTTCGAGCGGAAGTGCATCGGGTCCTGGCGCGCGCTATGGGGCAGGTCCTCGACCTCGGGCAGGCCGAGCTCATCGCCCTGGTAGATATAGAGCGAGCCCGGCAGGGCGGCGCTCAGCAGGGCGGCCGCCCGGGCGCGGCGCGTGCCGAGTTCGAGGTCGGTGGGGGTGCCGAAGCGCTTGGCCGCGAAGGCGAACGAGCTGTCCTCCCGCCCGTACCGCGTGACGGTGCGCGTGACGTCGTGGTTGGAGAGCACCCAGGTGCTCGGCGCGCCCACGGGAGCGTGCGCGGCGAGCATGGAGTCGATCGACTCCCGGAGTTCCGAACCACGCCACGGCCGGGTCATGAAGTCGAAGTTGAACGCCGTGTGCATCTCGTCGGCGCGCAGGTAGTTCGTGAAGCGCACCGGGTCGGGCATCCACACCTCGCCCACGAGCACGCGCGTGCCCGGGTAGCTGTCGGCGACCGCGCGCCACGAGCGGTAGATGTCGTGCACCTCGTCGCGATCGGTGTTCGGATGCTCGCCCGGCCCCTCCTGCCCCGTGACCTCGGGCAGTGCCGGGTGCTTCACGAGCAGTGCGGCGGAGTCGATACGCACGCCGGCCACTCCCCTGTCGAACCAGAACCGCAGCACGTCCTCGTGCTCGCGGCGCACGTCGGGGTGGTTCCAGTTGAGGTCGGGCTGCTCCGGGGTGAAGAGGTGCAGGTACCACTGGCCGTCGTCAACCTGCGTCCAGGTGCCGCCCTGGAAGTTGCTCACCCAGTTGTTGGGCGGGGTGTCGACGAACCAGAACCGCTCGCGCCCGGGGCTGCCGCGGCCGGCAGCGAGGGCTGCGGCGAACCACTCGTGCTCGTTCGAGACGTGGTTGGGAACGACATCGATGATCGTCCGGATGCCCAGCGCCAGCGCCTCACGGATGAGCGCCTCGGCCTCGGCGAGCTCGCCGAACGCGGGGTGGATGCTGCGGTAGTCGGAGACGTCGTAGCCGCCGTCGGCGAGCGGGCTCGCGTACCACGGGGTGAACCACAGCGCGTCGACCCCGAGCTGCTTGAGGTAGTCGAGGTGGGCGCGCACCCCCGCGAGGTCGCCCGTGCCGTCACCGTCGCCGTCGGCGAAGCTGCGGATGTAGAGCTGGTAGATCACCGCGCTGCGCCACCACAGGGGGTCGGTGGTGCTCGGCGCGGGGGCGTCAGCGGTCGCGGGGGCGAGGTCCAACGGGGCTCTTTTCAGTCAGCGGCAATGGTGGCTGACTGAAAAGTAGCTAACTTGACAAGATGATGCAAGAACTAAACAAATAGCAAGCAACTTGCGTGATCTTGCGGTCACACGACGCGCGCCGTCGATCCTCTTACGACGAGTTCGGGCTCGAACAGGTACTCATCGGTCGCCGCTGCCGTGCCCTTGATCTGGCTCACGAGCAATTCGATGATCATCCGGCCCATGGGCTCGATGGGTTGTCTGACGGTGGTGAGCGGCGGATCGGTCGCATTCATGAGGGCGGAGTCGTCGAAGCCGACGACGGAGACATCCCGCGGCACCGAGAGGCCGGCACGGCGCACGGCGCGGATCGCCCCGAGCGCAATCGGGTCCGACATGCAGATGAGCGCAGTGACACCCTTTGCGAGGAGTCGCGCCGTCGCGGCCTGCCCGGCCTCGAGCGAGTAGTGCGAATGGGCGATCTCGAGCGGCACCCCGTCGGCCGCGGCGGCCTTGCGGGCCGCCGCGAGTTTGCGCTGCGAGGGCACGTGATCCTCCGGCCCGACGACGAGACCGATGCGCTCGTGACCCAGCTGGCGCAGGTGATTCCAGGCGAGTTCGGTTGCAACAGCGTCATCCGTCGAGACCGTCGCGAAGTTCAGGCCGTCCATCGGCGCATTGACGAACACCGTAGGAAGGCGAAGATCGGCAAGGCGCTGGTAGTGGTCGTGCGGCGCCTTCTCCTGCGTGTAGAGACCGCCGACGAACACGACCCCCGAGACCTGCTGCTGCAGGAGCAGGTCGACGTAGTCCGCCTCGGAGATGCCCCCGGACGTCTGCGTGCACAGCACGGGGGTGTACCCGTTCTGCGCGAGGGCGGCCGCGACGATCTCCCCGAAGGCGGGGAAGATCGGGTTCTGCAGCTCGGGCAGGAACAGCCCGACGAGGCGGGCGCGCTCCCCGCGCAGCTTCGTCGGCCGCTCGTAGCCGAGTACGTCGAGAGCGGTCAGGACCGCCTGGCGGGTGGCCTCTGACACGCCCGGCTTCTCGTTGAGCACGCGGCTGACGGTTGCTTCACTCACGCCCACCTTGCGGGCGACCTCGGCGAGTCGTCGTGACATAGCGCAATTCTACGCAAGATCACGCAAGTTCTTGCACGACTATTCTGACGGGATGCGCAAGATCGCGGCACTCGCCCTCTCCACCCACCCGGGTCCGTCCGTCGCCGTGAGTGCGATCGCCGTGATCCTGGGTGTCGGGGTGGGGTTGGAGTGGTGGCGCCTGCTCCTGCTCGGCCTCGCGTTCCTCGCCAACCAGATCTCGGTGGGCCTCTCCAACGACTGGATCGACGCCGATCGGGACCGGGCGGTCGGCCGCACCGACAAGCCGGTCGCCGCGGGCCGCATCTCGCGCGCGGCAGTGCGCAACGCCGCCTTTGCGGCGGCCATCCTCGCGATCGCACTCACGATCCCCCTCGGCTGGCAGGCGACGGTCGCGCACGCGGCGTTCATCATCTCGGCCTGGAGCTACAACGCGGGCCTGAAGGGCACGGCCATCTCCGTGCTGCCGTACATCGTGAGCTTCGGGCTGCTCCCGCTCGTCGTGACGCTCGCGCTGCCCGAGCCCGCCCTCGCGTCGCCGTGGGCGATGCTCGCCGGCGCCCTGCTCGGCGTCGCCGCCCACTTCGCGAACGTGCTCCCCGACCTCGCCGACGACGCCGCGACCGGCGTGCGCGGGCTCGTGCACCGCGCCGGCCCCCGCACGAGCGGGCTCGTCATCGCGGGTGCGCTGGCGGGGGCATCCGTGAGCATCGTCGTCGGCCTCCGCAACACCGAGCTGTACGGATGGATCGGCCTCGCCCTGAGCGCGGCCCTCGCCGTCGCGTGCGCGGCCCTCGTGCTCACGGGCAGGCCGACGCGCCTGATCTTCCGCCTCATCATCGCGGGAGCCCTGCTCGACGTCGTGCTGCTCGCGCTCGCGGGCGCGCGGATCCTCGCCTAGTTCGCCGCAGGCTGCCCTAGCTCGGCAGCGTCTCCGGTTGCGGGTGCTTCGGGTTGCGGATACCGATGAACGACACCACGCCGCCCAGGATGAGAAGCACGGCCGTCACCACGATGACGCGGTGGAAGCTGTTCACGTCCAGCGTGCCCGCCACGATGACGCCGACCATCGCGGTCGCGATGAGCCCGGCCACGCGCGAGACGGCGTTGTTGGTGGCGGAGCCGATTCCCGCTTGCGCCGAGGGAATCGAGCCGAGGATCGCGGCAGTGAGCGGCGCCACCGTCGCCGACAGGCCCACCGCGAAGATGATGACGCCGGGCAGCACCTCGAACCAGTAGTTCACCTTCTCCCCCATCATGAGGAACCACAGGTAGCCGAGGCCGCCGACGATCGGCCCCAGCGTCATGAAGAGCCGCGGGCCGTACTTGCCCGCGAGGGTGCCGAAGACGCCGGAGAGGAAGATGTTGCCGAACGAGATCGGCAGCAGGGCGAGTGCGGCCAGGGTGGCCGGGTAGTCGGCGACCTGCTGGAGGAAGACGACGATGATGAACCCGCCGAGCGAGAGCGCGGCGTAGATGAACACGGTCGACACGTTGCCCCACGCGAAGTTGCGCACGCTGAAGATGCCGAGCGGCAGCATGGGCTGCTTCGCGCGGCGCTCCCAGAGCACGAAGGCGGCGAGGGACAGGATGCCGATGCCGAACGGCAGGTAGATGGCCGGGCTGCCCCACCCGTAGTTGCCCTGCTCGATGAGCGCGAAGACGGGACCGCCCAGGCCGATGACACCGAGAACCGCGCCGACGTAGTCGATCTTGACGCCCTGCTCCCGCACATCCTTCTGCTTGAGCACGAAGAGCAGCCACAGGGCGATGGCGATGGGCAGCACGTTGATGACGAACACCCAGCGCCAGCTCAGGTAGTCCACGAACAGCCCGCCGAGGATCGGGCCCGCGAGGAACGACGCGCTCGTCCACGCCGTCCAGAGGCCGATCGCCTTCGACTGGGCGGGGCCGCGGAACGTCGAGATGATGAGGGCGAGGGAGCTCGGCACGAGGAGTGCACCCGCGATGCCCTGCACGCCGCGCAGGATGATGAGGAACTCGGCGGTCGGCGAGATCGCGATGAGCAGCGACGACACCCCGAAGGCGATGAGGCCGACCCGCAGGATGACGATGCGGCCGAACACGTCGGAGAACGAGCCCGCGAGCAGGATGAGCGAGCTCAGGGTGATCAGGTACGAGTCGACCACCCACTGCTGGGTGCTGAGCCCTCCCCCGAGCTCGTCGCTGATGGCCGGCAGTGCCACGTTGATGACCGAGCTGTCGAGGAATGCCACGAACGACGCGAG
>CAIXMB010000118.1 GCA_903920435.1 uncultured Actinomycetes bacterium | reverse complement strand
TGCTCGTCGCGTTCCTCTACCTTGCCGCCATCAGCGTCGCGCTCTCGGCGATCGACATCGACGTGCAGCGGCTGCCGAACCGCATCGTGCTGCCGTCGTACGCCGTCGGCACCGTGCTTCTCGGTGCCGCTGCCTTGGTGGGCGGCGACCTCGAGGCGGGGGCCCGCGCGGCCGCCAGCGCCGGGATCCTCGTCGTCTTCTACCTCATTCTCGCCATCATCAAGCCGGGTGGGATGGGCATGGGCGACATCAAGCTCGCCGGCGTGCTCGGCCTCTACCTGGGCTACCTCGGCTGGGGGCAGCTCATCGTCGGCACCGCGGGGGCCTTCGTGCTCGGCGGGCTCTTCGGCGTCGCGGTGCTCATCGCGCGACGTGGGGGACGCGGACGCGGCATCCCGTTCGGCCCGTGGATGTTCGCGGGCGCTTGGGTCGGAATCTTTGCCGGCGAGCAACTCGCCGGCGCCTATCTGACGGCGGTGGGGCTGTCATGACGAACAACAACAGGGGGCAACGATGGCTACGAGCGTTGTAGGGCTCGATATCGGGCACGGCGTGCTGCGCGCGGCCGAGGTCGCGGGCGGCAGCACCGGCAAGCCCAGACTCATGAGGTACCACGAGGTGACCTTCCCGTCCGACGCGACCCGCGAGGGCGAGATCGTCGAGCAGGATGTTCTCGTTCGCGCACTCAAGCAGCTGTGGGCCGCCGGCAAGTTCGCCACGCGCGACGTCGTCCTCGGCGTGGGCAACCAGCGCGTCCTCACGCGCGACCTCTCCGTGCCCAAGGTGCCGCTGGACCGCATCAAGGAGGCGCTGCCCTTCCAGGTGCAGGACCTGCTGCCGATCCCGGTCGCCGACGCCGTTCTCGACTTCTATCCGATCGCCGAGGCGCAGGGCGAGTCGGGCCCCGTCATTCAGGGGCTGCTCGTCGCCGCGGCCAAGGCGTCGGTGCTCGCGAACGTGCGAGCGGTGCAGGCGGCGGGGCTCAACCCCATCGACGTCGACCTGTCGCCGTTCGCCCTCACGCGCGCACTGCTCACGGGCAAGTCGGGCAAGGGCACCGTCGCTCTCGTGCACGTCGGGGCCACCACGAGCTGCCTCGTGATCGCCACCGACGGCGTGCCTCAGTTCGTGCGCATCATCCCCTCGGGCGGCGAGGAGGTCACGACCGCTCTCGTCAACCTCGGTCTCACCCCGGCCGATGCCGAGCGTATGAAGGCGACGGCGGGTCTTATCCGTGAGTCGTACCAGCCGGAGTCGATGGCGATCGCCGAGACGGTCATCCGGGTGACGGATGACCTACTCGGCAGCATCCGGAACACCCTGCAGTTCTACCGGAACACGCGGCCGAACGATCCCATCATGGGGATCATCCTGAGCGGCGGCGGGTCGCGCCTGCGCGGATTCCCCGCGGCACTCGAGGAGGTCACGCGCCTGCAGGTCGAACTCGGTGACCCGACCGACCGCTTCGCGCTCGCCAAGGCGATTGACGTCCACACCCTGCCGAGCGTGCTTCCCGCCATGGGTGTTGCGCTCGGCCTCACGCTGAGGAGCGCATCATGAGCAGCCACGCCCTCGTCATGAACCGCTCGGCCGACCGAGCAGAGGCGCGCAAGTCGACCCGCGGGCCTTCGGGGCCCAAGGGCGGCGGCGCGCTCGGTGGCGAGCCCCGCGTCTCGCTCCTGCCCGCGGAGGTCAACGACTTCCAGAAGGCCAAGGCGATCCGCCGCCGACTGGTCGTGGGCATCGTCTTCCTCATCCTTATCGTGCTCGCCGGTGTGGGCGGCGCCTACTACCTCTCGACGACCGCCGCCGCGCAGCTCGCGAACGCCAAGTCCAACCAAGCTGCCCTGCTCGCTCAGGAGATCGAGTTCTCCGACCTGCGCCAGGCCAAGGAGGGCATCGCGCTCATCGAGGCCGGCCAGTACGTGGGAGCGGCCACCGAGATCGACTGGAAGGCGTACCTCGAGAGCCTGCAGTCGACACTCCCCGACGGCGTGCTCATCCAGAGCGTGACCATCGACTCTGCGACCCCGTTCGCGGACTACGCGCAGTCGTCGGTGCCGCTCGAGGGCAGCCGCGTGGCGACCCTCGTGTTCACTGCCTACAGCCCCGGCCTCCCGTCGATCCCGACCTGGCTGGACGGCATCGGTACGCTCACCGGCTTCGCGGACGCCGTTCCCGGCTCCGTGACTGTGCAGACCGATGGGTCGTACCTCGTCAACATCACCATGCACATCAACTCGGACGCATTCGCACTCCGGTTCCCGGGGGAGGACCAGAAATGAGCGGCAACAACAGGCTCTGGATCATCGGCTCCGTCACGGTGATGGTCATCGTGCTCGTCGCGGGCTGGCTGCTGGGCGTCCAGCCGTTGCTCGGTGCGGCCGCCGCGGCCGACACGGAACGCGTGGGAATCGAGGCGCAGAACGCCGCACAGCAGGCGGAGATCGCGCGCCTCACCGAGGAGAACAAGGACCTCTCCTCGATCGAGGCCGAGTACTCGACGCTGCAGAAGTCCATCCCGGCCTCGCCCAACACTGCCGCGTTCATCCAGAGCCTGGACGGCCTCGCGGCGAGCACGGGTGTGCAGGTCACGGGCATCACCGTGAGCGACTCGCAGGCCTACACGGTTCCCGCCTCGGCGGTCGCTGCGGCGACCCCGACCGACACCGCCACGCCGTCGCCCCAGTCCACCGAAGCTCCGGCACCGACCATCCCGACCGGGTACATCCCGTCGACCAGCTCGCTCATCACGCCCGCGAACTTCGTGGGCATCGAGGTCGGCGTCGAGCTCAAGGGCTCGTACCAGGCCGTGCTCTCGTTCGTGAAGGGCCTGCAGAGCGGTGATCGGCTCGTGCTCGTCACGGGGTTCACGAGCACGACCAGCGCGGAGGACCCGTCGCAGGTTTCAGCTCACGTCGACGGGCTCATCTACGTCATCAAGCAGGGCGACTGAGGCGCTAGCACGGCGGCGGGGGCACAACAACGCCCTCGGCACGCGCACTGCCGCTCAGTAGACTGTCCCCGCCACTTCGGCGGACACAGGGAGAGTCATGAGCGACAAGAAAGACGAGAACATCGAGGATGCCGTCGTCGTCGACGAGGCGACCGGCACGCCGGTCGTGGTCGAGGAGGCCGCTCCGAGTGACACCGAGCCGGTAGTGGCGACCGCCGATCCCGGCGCAGCGGAGACCGAGGCGCCCGCCGCCGCGGAGCCCGAGCACCGCGTCGTTTACGTGCAGGTGCCGTCGGCGCCGCGCAAGCTCGGCAACCGCGGGGTCGGGTCGCTCATCGCCATCGTCTCCGCCATCGTCTTCACGGCGCTGTTCGCACTCATCTACGCCCTGATCGCCTACGCGAATTCGGGCGTGCTCACGTTCTCGTTCCTCGCTCGGCCGGAGTTCTACATCCCGACGCTCTTCTTCGTCATCGGGTTCGTCCTGCTCGTGCTCATCGTGAACCGCGCGAGCTGGTGGGTGTTCATCATCGGCAGCCTGATCGTCGGCGTCTTCGTCTACTTCGGCTCGATCGGCCTCACCCTCGTGAGCACCGGCATCGTGAGCGCAACGCCCGACGAGGCCGCGGTGCTGTTCGCCAACGCGCTGCGGGCGCCGTTCTTCATCGTCGCCGCCCTGCTCGCGCGCGAGGTCGCGCTGTGGACGGGTGCGATCATCGCCCGCCGCGGCCGCCGCCTCAAGGCCCGCAACCTCGAGAGCCGCGCGGCCTACGACCGCGAGCTCGCCACCACGAGGGCAGAGCATGAGCGAGCAGCAGCTTCCGCCACCGCCTAACCCCGCGCTCCTTCCGGTGCTCGCGGCCGCCACCTACCTGGCGGCGGTCGTGGCGCTGTGGGGAGTGCTGAGCCTCGCGCTCGATCGCGACCCCGTCGACTACCCGGATGCCGGCCCCCTGCTCGGCCCGGGAATGGTCGCCGCCGCCACCGTGGTGACGTGGCTCGCGCTGCTGCGCACCCGCCGCTCGCGCTCGCCGTGGCCCGGAACGGTACTCGCGCTGGTGCTCTCACTCGCGGCAATGCTGCTCGTCGCGCTGCTCGGCTACGGCACGGCGGCCGTTCCGCACTTCCTGGTCGGGCCTTTCGTGCCCAGTGCCGCTGCGCTCTCGGGGGTGACCGTGCTCGTGGTGTGGGCGTTGCGCCCACGGCGAACCATTTGACCGGGCATCCGGCGGCGACTATTCTTGGGGAGGTTGTGCGCGCTTTGTCGTGCACCCACTTGGGTTCGCTCGTCGAGCGACCCCCACGGCATACCCGCTAATCCTTCGTCAGAAGACTGCGGGTTTGGATGCTAATCATCACAACGCTGTCACCGTGCAGCAACAACGAGGAGTTACTTAGTGCCTACCATTCAGCAGTTGGTGCGGAAGGGCCGCCAGAGCAAGGTCGTCAAGACCAAGGCTCCGGCCCTGAAGGCCAACCCCCAGCAGCGCGGCGTCTGCACGCGCGTCTACACCACGACCCCGAAGAAGCCGAACTCGGCTCTGCGCAAGGTCGCCCGCGTCAAGCTCTCCAACGGCACCGAGGTCACGGCCTACATCCCGGGCGAGGGTCACAACCTGCAGGAGCACTCGATGGTGCTCGTGCGCGGCGGTCGCGTGAAGGACCTCCCCGGTGTGCGCTACAAGATCGTTCGCGGCGCACTCGACACCCAGGCGGTCAAGAACCGTAAGCAAGCGCGTAGCCGCTACGGAGCGAAGATGGACAAGAAGTAATGCCTCGTAAAGGACCAGCACCGAAGCGTCCCGTTGTCGCGGACCCGATCTACGGAGCTCCCATTGTGAGCCAGCTCGTCAACAAGATCCTGCTCGACGGCAAGAAGGGCCTCGCTGAGCGCATCGTCTACGGTGCACTCGAGGGCGTTTCGGCCAAGAACGGCCAGGACGCTGTTGTCACGCTCAAGAAGGCGCTCGACAACGTGCGCCCCACCATCGAGGTCAAGTCGCGCCGCGTCGGTGGCTCGACGTACCAGGTGCCCGTCGAGGTGAAGGCGCACCGCGCCAACACCCTCGCGCTGCGCTGGCTCACGAGCTACGCCAAGGGCCGTCGCGAGAAGACGATGACCGAGCGTCTCACCAACGAGATCCTCGACGCGTCGAACGGTCTCGGCGCCGCTGTGAAGCGTCGTGAAGACACTCACAAGATGGCCGAGTCGAACAAGGCCTTCGCGCACTACCGCTGGTAG
>CAIXMB010000117.1 GCA_903920435.1 uncultured Actinomycetes bacterium | reverse complement strand
GCCTCGAGCAGGTGGTCGGCGCGGTAGCGCTTGTGGGTGTGCAGCGACTCGACGAGCGGGTCGGAGAACACCTCGACGTGGCCGGAGACCTCCCACACGCGCTTGGGCAGGATCACCGCGGAGTCGATGCCGACGACGTCGTCACGACCCTGCACGATGGTCTGCCACCACTGGCGCTTGATGTTCTCCTTGAGCGCCGTGCCGAGGGGGCCGTAGTCCCACGCCGACCGCGAACCGCCGTAGATCTCTCCCGACTGGAAGACGAACCCCCGGCGCTTGGCGAGGTTGATGACGGCGTCGAGATTGCTGGGGGTTGCCACGTGTGCTCCAAGAGTCAGCCGAGCTGGATGCCCGGTCGGCGAAGCCTTAAGCGTACTGGCGCGGCGAGTGCCTCAGCGACCGGCTACTCCGCGGCGACCGCCGCGAGCGCGTGCGCCCGCTCGACGATGCGCACGACCTCGAGCGCGTCGCGCGGGTCGACGGGCGAGGGCGCGCCATCACGGATGCTCGCCGCAACGCCCGCGTAGAAGGCCGGGTAGTCGCCCGCCTCGGTCGGCACGGGCTCGACGGTGTCGCCGACGCCGACCGTGCCCCACTCCGACGAGGGGGTGACGCCGTACCCGGCGGAGCCCGGCCAGCGCTGCTCCTTGAGGAACGGCTCCTGGTTGTCGAGGCCGTAGACCTTGTACGCCGCCTCGGAGCCGAGCACGCGGAAGCGCGGGCCCGACTGGCCTGCGGCCCGGCTCATGGTCAGGTGCGAGCGCACCCCGCTCGCGTGCAGGAGCGAGATGAACGAGTCGTCGTCGCTCACACTGCCGGCCCGCACCGTGAGCAGCTCGGCATCCTCGACGGTCGCCGGGCCGAAGAGCTGCAGCGCCTGGTCGATGAGGTGGCTACCGAGGTCGTAGGTGATACCGGCGCCCTGGTCGACCGTCGTGGTGTCCTGCCAGCGCACGCGGTTAGGGCCGCCCCAGCGCTCGAACGTCGACTCGAAGCGATGGACGGGTCCGAGCCGGCCCTCGGCGATGAGGCGCTTGACGGTGAGGAAGTCGCCGTCCCAGCGGCGGTTCTGGAACACCGCGAGCAGCTTGCCGGTCTCCTCGGCCTTGGCGATGAGCTTCTTCGCATCGACGACGGTCGGCACGAACGGCTTGTCGATGACGATTCCTGCGCCGGCCTCGAGGGCCGCGAGACCCTGCTCGAGGTGGGTGTGCGCCGGGGAGGCGAGCACGACCAGGTCGAGGTCCGCGGCGCGGGCGAGCAGGGCATCCGGCGAATCGACGATCTCGGCGCCCGGGTGCTGCGCGCGCGCCTCAGCGGCACGCTCGGGGTTGCCGGTCGCGATCAGGTCGAGGCGGAACGCCGGGTTCGTCGCGACGAAGGGGGCGTGGAACACGCGACCGGAGAGGCCGAAGCCGATGATTCCGACACGGATGGGCTGCGTTGTGGACATCCGGACAGCCTAACGACCGAGCCAGGATCGCCGGTGCCTCGAATAGGCTTGACCGGTGCTCGCCGCCCACGATTCGCTCGATCACCGCCCGCGGCGAGTGCTCGTCGCCGGTGTCTCAGGGGCTGGCAAGTCGACGCTGGCGCTGCGCATCTCGGAGCGCCTCGCCCTGCCGTACACGGAGATCGACGGGCTCTATCACGGGCCGAACTGGACGCCCCGCGACGCCTTCGTCGCCGACGTCGAGGAGTTCTCGCGCGCTGCGGAGTGGGTCACCGAATGGCAGTACCGCGCGGTCCGCGAACTCCTCGCCGAGCGCGCGGACACCCTCGTGTGGCTGGACCTGCCCGCGGGAGTGACGCTCGGCAGGGTCATCCGTCGCACTGCTCGGCGCAGGCGCACGCGCGAGGTGCTCTGGAACGGCAATCTCCAGCCCGGACTGTGGCACGCGTTCACCCACCGGGACGGCATCGTCCGCTGGGCTGTGTCGACGCGGCGCACCTATGCGACCTCGGTACCGGAGGTCGAGCGCTCGCACCCGCACCTGCAGGTCGTGCGTCTGCGACGCCAGCGCGACGTCGACGCCTGGATCGCCCGCCTCTAGCGACCGAGCCCCCGCACCCGCTCGTACGCCCCCGCGATCTCGAGCGCGACCTCGTGCAGCTGCGCCGCGGTCACGCTGGCGTCGAGGCTGAAGCGCACGGCGGTCTGCGCGACCTCGGGGGCGATGCCGAGGGCGAGCAGCACGTGCGAGGGCTCATCCGAGCCGACCGCACACGCGGAACCCGCCGAGCACACGATGCCGTGCGCGCCGAGCTCGAGCAGGATCGACTCGCCGCTCGTACCCGGGAAGCAGAATGACGCGTTGCCCGGCAGGCGGTCGTGCGTTGGGCCGGTGAGCACGGCGGCCGGCACGAGCGACAGCACCTCGGCGATGAAGGCGTCGCGCCGTGCCGCAACCTCCCGGCCGGATGCCCCCGCCAACCCGATGGCCGCGGCGAGCCCCACGGCTCCCGCGACGTTCTCGGTGCCCGAGCGGCGCCCCCGCTCCTGGCCTCCCCCGTGCAGGACCGCCTCGAGCGGCACCCGCCCGCGCACGTACAGCGCGCCGATGCCCTTCGTGGCCCCGAGCTTGTGACCGGAGAACGACAGCGCATCGACCCCCAGCCGCGAGACGTCGAGGTCGAGCCACCCGGCGGCCTGCACCGCGTCGGTGTGCACCGGGATGCCGTGCGCGTGGGCGAGCTCGGCGATCCGGGCCACGGGCTGCACGGCGCCGATCTCGTTGTTGGCGAGCATGACGGTCACGAGCGTCGTGTCGGGGCGCAGTGCCGCCTCGTACTGCTCGAGGTCGAGCATCCCCTCGCCGTCGACGCCCACGATCGTGAGCTCGAAGCCGTGGTGCCGCTCGAGGTAGCGGCACGACTCGAGAACGGCCTCGTGCTCGATCGCCGAGGTCACCAGGTGCCGGCCTCGCGGGGTCGCCAGCGCGATGCCCTTGATCGCGAGGTTGTCGGACTCGGTGCCACCCGAGGTGAAGATCACCTCGGACTCGCGGCAGCCGAGCCACGCGGCGACCGTCGCGCGCGCAGCCTTCAGGGCCGCGGCAGCGCTCTCACCCAGTTCGTGGTGGCTCGACGGGTTGCCGAACTCGCCCGTGAGGTAGGGCCACATCGCCTCGAGCACCTCGCGCCGCGTCGCGGTGGTGGCCGCCGAGTCGAGGTAGATCATCCGCGGATCTCGACGTCCAGCCCGAGGTCGATGGCCCTCGCGCTGTGCGTGAGCGCGCCGACGGAGATGACGTCGACGCCGGTGGCGGCGATCGCCGCGATCGTGTCGAGGTTCACTCCCCCGCTGGCCTCGACCACTGCGCGACCCGCGACGAGCGCGACCCCCGCGACGAGCTCGTCGGTGCTGAAGTTGTCGAGCATGATGATGTCGACGCCCGCGGACACGACCTCCTCCACCTGGTCGAGCCGATCGACCTCCACCTCGAGCCGCGTGGTGTGGCCGAGCTGGGCGCGGGCCGCGCGGATCGCGTCGCCGAGCGAGACGCCCTGCGCCGCGAGCACGGCGAGGTGGTTGTCTTTGGCGAGAACGGCATCCGAGAGCGAGAAGCGGTGGTTGTGACCACCCCCGTCGCGCACGGCCTGCCGCTCGAGGATGCGGAGCCCGGGCGTGGTCTTGCGGGTGTCGGTGATGCGGGCATCCGTGCCCTCGATCGCCGCGACGAACCGCGCAGTCAGGGTCGCGATGCCGCTCATGCGCTGCGCGAGGTTGAGCGCGATGCGCTCGGCCCGCAGCACGGATCGTGCCGGGCCGTCGACGGTCGCGAGCACCGCGCCGGGTTCGAACCGATCGCCATCGGCTGCCTGCAGGCTCACCGCGATCGACGGGTCGACGAGGTCGAACACGCGGGCGAACACCCTGATGCCGCTGAGCACCCCGGGTTCGCGCGGCGAGAGTGTCGCGGTCGCCCGAGCGCCCTCGGGAACGAACACCTCCGACGTGATGTCGCCCCACGGTGCGTCCTCCGCGAGGGCCCGCCGGATGATGTCGTCTGCCGCGTCGCTCATGCCGAAACCCTCTCGTGCACGGGCTGGAACACCTCGAGCGAGAAGGCGAACTCGTCGCTGACGAGCGGAAAGTCGGTGCGGTCGTGCGCCCCGCGCGACTCCTCGCGACGGATCGCCGCCTCGACGACGATGCGAGCGAGATCCAGTAGGTTGCGATCGGCGCCGCTCTCGGCGGTGTCGCCCACCGCGACCCAGCCGGCGAGCACGGATGCCCCGTGCCGCAACCCCTCGAGCGACCGCTCGAGCCCGACGACGCTCCACATGAGCTCCTGCAGCTCGCTGCGCACGACCGGCGTACCCCCGTTGCCCGCAACGGGAACCTCGGCGCGCCGCACCGGGCGGCCCGCGGTGAGCTCCGCAGCATCGGTACCCAGCGCGTCTGCGCACCGCCACGCGAACACGAGCGACTCGAGGAGGGAGTTCGACGCGAGGCGATTGGCGCCGTGCACCCCGGTGCAGGCGGCCTCGCCGACGGCGTACAGGCCGGGCAGCGACGACCTGCCCTCGACGTCGGTGCGGATCCCGCCCATCCAGTAGTGGGCCGCCGGCGTGACGGGCACAGGCTGCGCAGCCCAGTCGTAGCCGTTCTGCTCGCACACGCGCGTGATGCCGGGGAACCGCTCGGCGAGGAACTGCCTGCCGAGCCCGGTCGCATCGAGCATCACCGGCCGGCCGCCCTGGCGCGACATGGCCGCGGCGATTCCGCGGGCCACCACGTCGCGCGGGGCGAGCTCGCCGTCGGGATGCACGTCGAACATGAACCGGCGGCCCTGCTCGTCCAGGAGCACGGCGCCCTCGCCGCGCACGGCCTCGGAGACGAGCGGATTGCCGGGCACCGCGAGCGAGGTGGGGTGGAACTGATAGAACTCGACGTCGGCGAGCACCGCTCCTGCGCGCCACGCCGCGGCCACACCGTCACCGGTCGTGACGGTGGGGTTCGTGGTGTGGCTGTACAGCTGGCCGGCGCCGCCGCTC
>CAIXMB010000116.1 GCA_903920435.1 uncultured Actinomycetes bacterium | reverse complement strand
CTCGCACGAGCTGCGCACCCCGCTGGCGGCGCTCAAGACCCAGCTCGAGCTCGCGCACAACGACGAGGGGGATGCCGCGGCGCTCGCCCGCCACCTGCACGCCGCCCAGACCTCCGTCGACCGGCTCGCCTCCCTCGCGACCAACCTGCTCGAGCTCAGCCGCCTGGAGTCCCACGAATCGTCGGCGGCCTCCGATGCCGCGATCCTCACCGACGAGTTCACGGGCAGCGTCGATCGCGCCCGGACGCTCGCCATCGCGAGCAGCGTCTCGATCGAGTTCGACGTGCGCGTCGACGACGAGAGTGCCCGCTACGCGATCGACGGGCAGGCGTTCGGGCGCCTCGCCGACAACCTGCTCTCGAACGCGCTCAACGCGCTGCCCTCGCGCGGCACCGTCACCGCGACCCTCGCCCAGGTCGATCGCACGCTCATCCTCACGGTCGCCGACGACGGCCCCGGCATGCCCGACGACTTCCCGCCCGTCGCCTTCGAGCGCTTCACCCGGCCGGATGCCTCGCGCACGACCTCGACCGGCGGAAGCGGCCTCGGCCTCGCCCTCGTGCAGGCCCTCGCGCACGAGGCCGGGGGCTCGGCGCAGCTCGAGAACACGCGCCCGGGACTGCGCGTCACGGTGCGCCTGCCGAAGATGTGAGGACTCACACTCCGGTCGGCCCCCGCTCATAGCGAGCGTATAGCTTGCCCGCAGAGGGTAGTCACATGACAACCCAGACGCCCGTTCGACCGGCACAGCCGCAGGGCTTCCCCCCGCTGCCGCGCGTGGACCAGCGCCGCAAGTACGCCCAGCGCGCGCGTCGCTCCGACCTGCTCGTCATGGCCCTGTGGGCCTCGGGGGCGGCGGCCGCCGCGCTCTTCCTCGCCACCGGCGGGGCTGGCCAGTTCGGCTCCCCCGCCGAGATCATCACGAGCCTCGGCATCATCACCGGGCTCATCGGCACCGACTTCATCCTCGTGATGCTCGTGCTCGCGGCGCGCATCCCGCTCATCGACCGCGTCATCGGCCACGACCGGGCGATCGCCACGCACCGCAAGCTCGGCAAGCCCGCGCTGTACCTCCTCCTCGGCCACGGCGCGCTCCTTCTCGTCGGCTACGGGATGAGCCAGGGCTACAACCCGATCGCCGAGATCGGCCCGATGCTCGCGCTGCCCGACATGCCCCTCGCGTTCATCGGCATGGGCCTCCTGATCGCCGTCGTCGTCACGTCGCTCGTCGCGGTGCGCCGCAAGTTCAGCTACGAGGGCTGGCACCTCGTGCACCTGCTGAGCTACGTGTCCGTCGCGTTCGCCCTCCCCCACCAGCTCAGCGTCGGCGGTGTGCTCGCCGACGGCACCCTGCAGCGGGTGTACTGGATCGCGCTCTACGTCATCGCCTTCGGCGCCATCCTCACCTTCCGGTTCATCGAGCCCGCCGTGTCGAGCCTGCGCCACCGGATCACCGTCTCCGGGGTGCGCACCATCGCCCCCGGCGTCACGTCGATCCACCTCACGGGCCGCAACCTGCGCGCGCTCGGCACCACCGGCGGGCAGTTCTTCATCTGGCGGTTCTGGACGGGCCGCACCTGGTGGCACTCGCACCCGATCTCCCTCTCGTCGATGCCGACCGGCTCGTCGGCGCGGATCACCGTGCGCGACTTGGGCAACGGCAGCTCCCGCATCAGCTCGATCCCCGTGGGCACCCGCGTGAGCTTCGAGGGGCCGTACGGGCTCTTCACCGACGCCGCCCGCACCTCGCCCAAGCTCGCGATCGTCGCTGCGGGAGTGGGAGTCACGCCCATCCGTGCGCTACTCGAGCACGCGCAGTTCGCGCCAGGCGAGGCGACGGTGCTGCTGCGGGCCGGCAGCCCCGACGAGACCTACCTCTGGGACGAGGTGCGCGACCTCGCCGCCGCCAAGGGCGCAAAGCTCTTCGTCATGGTGGGCCACCGGGCACGCACCGGGCCGAGCTGGATGTCGCAGACGGATGCCGAGCGCGGCGTCACGCTGCTGGCCACCTTCCCCGAGCTCCTGAAGTCAGACCTGTACCTGTGCGGTCCGACCCCGTGGCTCGACTCCATCGAGGCGGACGCCCGCGCGGCGGGCATCCGGCCCCACCAGATCCACGCAGAGAGGTTCGACTGGTGAGAACACGCGCAGTACTCGGAAGCATCTTCGCCTCGACGGCCGTGCTGGTCGTCGGTTGGCAGGCGGGAGCGGCGGTGGTCGCGTCGACCGCGACGTCGACCTCGCAGCCCGCCGCGAGCGGCACCGCCTCGACCGCGACAACCACCACGACGACGAGCACCACGCCCTCGACCGCGGCGAGCGCGACGCCGAGCGCCACCCCCGTCGCCACCGGCGCGGCCGACGGCACGTACACGGGCTCGAGCGTCAACACCCGCTTCGGCAGCGTGCAGGTGTCGGTCACCATCGCGAACGGCGCCATCACGGATGTCACCGCGCTGCACCTCACCGACGCCGACGGCCGCTCCGTGCAGATCAGCAATCGGGCGGCCCCGATGCTGCGCGATGAGGTCATCGCGTCGCAGTCGGCGAACGTCTCCACGGTGGGCGGCGCGACCTACACGAGCGACGCCTACCTCACCTCGGTGCAGTCGGCGCTCGACCAGGCCGGCTTCTGATGCGCCACGTGTTCGAGACGATGGGCACCGTCGCCTCGGTGGAGGGGCCCGGCGAGCTCATGCCGTCGATCGAGGCGGTCTTCGAGCACGTCGAGTCGCGCTACAGCCTCTACCGCCCCGACTCCGAGCTGAGCCGGATCGCGCGCGGCGACCTCCGGCTGCCCGACGCGAGCGACGAGATCATCGCCACCTACACGCGCGCCCTCGCCTGGCGCGGGCGCACCGACGGCGCGTTCAGCCCGCACCGCCCCGACGGCATCCTCGACCTGAACGGCATCGTCAAGGCCGAGGCCATCGAGCGGGCTGGCGCCATCCTCGATGCGGCCGGATGCCCGCGCTGGACCATCAACGTCGGTGGCGACATCCTCGCCCGCAGCGCGGAGCCGATCGGCATCGTCGACCCGCACGGCCGCCGGGCGCTGCTGTGCTCAGTGGTGCTGAGCGACGGCCGCCGGGCGCTGGCCACCTCCGGCAGCGCGGAGCGCGGCGACCACATCTGGCTGGGCGGCAGCCTCGCGCCCGCGCACTACCTGCAGGTCAGCGTGCTCGCCGACGACATCGTCACCGCCGACGTGCTCGCGACCGCGATCGTCGCCGGCGGGCCGAGCGCCCTGGACGAGCTCACCGACCGGTGCGACATCGACGTGCTCGCCGTCGACCGCGCCGGGGCGCTCGTCGCGACGCCGGGGTTTCGGCGAGCGCTCGCGCTCCCGGCATCCGTCGACGCTTAGAGCTCGGGAGTCTTCGCGCTCTCCTGGTGCGACGGGGTCTCGATCGCCGGCTTCACGATGCCCGCCGGCGTGCGCAGCGTGACCGGTTCGACTCCCCGACCGCGGCGCTTGTCCTGGCGGGCCTTGTAGGTGAGGTTGAGCGCCTCGACCACGATCGCGAACGCGATGGGCACGTAGATGAGCGCCTTGTCGACGTGCACCTCGAAGCCGTCGGCGATCAGCGTGACACCGATCAGGACGAGGAAGGCGAGGGCCAGCATCTTCACCGTCGGGTGCTTGTTCACGAACGCGAAGATGAACTTCGCCGAGAAGATCATGACCGCGAACGACAGCACCACCGCGATGATGATGACCAGCAGGCTGTCGACCATGCCCACCGCCGTGATCACCGAGTCGAACGAGAAGACCACGTCGAGCAGCAGGATCTGGGCGATCACCGCCGCGAACGAGACGGTCTTCCGGCTCTCGGTCTCCGAGTGCTCGGCGCCCTCGAGCTTCTCGTGGATCTCGTGGACGGCCTTGTAGATGAGGAAGAGGCCGCCGAAGATCAGGATCAGGTCGCGGCCGGAGAAGCCCATGCCGAACAGGGCGAAGAGATCGTTGGTGAGGCTGATGATCCAGGACGCCACGAACAGCAGCCCGATGCGGGTGATCATCGCCAGGCTGAGGCCGAGATTGCGCGCCCTGGCCTGCTGCTCGACGGGCAGCTTGCCCGCCAGGATCGAGATGAAGATGACGTTGTCGACGCCCAGCACGATCTCGAGGACGAAGAGAGTCAGGAAGGCGACGAGGAGGTCCGGGCTCAGGTCAAGGGAGAAGTCCACACACTTCACGGTAGAGAAATGCGCGCCCTCGAATCTGTGGATACGCCCGAAATCGCGTGGCCCGGTGCGGGCCTACCTCAGACCCCGAGCGCTCCCAGGACGTGGTACACGACGTACACCGGCCACACGATCGCCTGGAGCAGCCCGAGGATCACTCCCCAGAAGCTCCCGTCCGACTGCGTGATGAAGTAGATCGCGGCGCCGATGTAGGCGAGGAGGAAGAAGAACCCCCAGGGGCCGGCACGTTCAACTAGGCGAACTCGCTCTGACATATGAACCTCCTGTGCAGTGTGTTGGGTCAATACTGGACGCGGATGAGGTTCTCGACCTCCGTGACGTGCGGCGAGCACCACGCCGCGTAGCCGGCCTGGTACTTCTCCGCCCACGACCTCACCGTCCCGGTCAGGGTCACTCGCGTGCCCTCGGCGGCGACTGTGATGTGGTCGGCATCCACCGAGGCGTTGCGGATGAGCGCTGCCGTGATGTGCTGCGCGGTCTGGGCCGACGACGCCCGCGGCGTGAGCGCTATCCGGTTGTCGATGAACGAGACACCCGGGATGTGCTCGACCGCGCGGCGTGCGGCGGCACGCTGGTAGTTCCATTCGGCCGTTCCGGTCAGGGTGACGACACCCTCCCGAACCTCGGCCTTGACCGTGGGCGGCACGGTCACGGGCAACTCGAGGGCCACCTGCACGGCCTTGGCGACGTCGACGTCCGATCTGATCCAGGTCGCGCCGGTCGGGTGCGTCGTCATGTCGTCGACCACCGTGGTGACACCCTGCACTCGTTCGGCCGCACGCTTGGCGGCCGAGCGCTCGGCATATCCGGACACCTCGCCGGAGAGCGTGACCACCCCGTCGTCGACTGCCACGCCGAGGCCGGCGGCATCGACGTCGGGTGTCCACTCGAGCTCCGATTGCACAGCCTTCTGCAGGGAGTGGTCGGTGCGAATAGTTGTCGTACTCATCTCTTCCTTCTCTCCTTGAGGGGGCCTAGTCGGTCCCGCGGATGACCGCGACCGGGCAGGGAAGCTCGGCCACCAGCTCTTCACTGGTCGACCCCAGCAGCGCCTTCGCGAGGGCGTGGTGCCCGCGACTGCCGACCACGAGCATCCGGGCATCGACGGATGCCGCGTACAGCCCGCGCTCGGGGCGGGCCGCGCTCACTTCGCTCACGATCACGAGATCGGGATAGCGCTCGGCGAGCCCGGCCACCGCTTCGGCGACGATGAGGCGGTCTTCCTCGGCGGGCTCGGCGACGACCAGGTCGGGCTGGGCGATGCCCCACGACTCCGGATGCCCCCACGCGAGCAGAACGGTGAGGCTCTCGCCGTGGCGGTCCGCCAGGTCGGCCGCGAAGTCGAGGGCGAGTTGGGAGCCCTCGGAGCCGTCGATTCCGACGACGACACCGCTGCCCTCGGGAATGATGCTCGACGGCGCGATCACGACCGAGCACGGAGCGAGCCGCGCGATGCGCACCGCGCGGCGACCGGCCCCGTCGTAGCGCTCCCGAGGGTGGGCGCCGATGACGAGTAGATCGGCTCCCTCCGCGGCCGCGACGAGTTCGTTGACCAGCGAGCCGACTCGCACGTGGGCCTCGATCGTGACACGGGTGGTGGCGTCCTGAGCGGTACGAGCGAGGTCGCGGAGTCTCTCCTCCGCGGCGAGCAGCGCCTCTTCGCCCAGCCCCTCCGTGATGCGACCCGCCGTGGTGTCGACGACGTGCACCAGCTCGATGGCGACTTCGCGATTCCTGCCGTACTGCAGTGCCCAAGCAAGGGCAGGGTGATCTTCGCTGAACTCACTGATGCCTGCCACGATCTTCATGGCGCCTTCTCTCCGTTGGCATCCATGCTTCGCCCACCGATGAGGGTGCGGCAGGGCCGAAGGTCCTACCGGCTCAGAAGTAGCGCAACCACAGGTACGGCAGGCACAGCGCCACCGTGACGGCGGTCACGATGAGGCCGTACTTGGTGAAGGTCCAGAACGAGATGGGGTGCCCGTTGCGCGCGGCGATGCCGAGCACGACCACGTTGGCGCTCGCGCCGATCGCTGTTGCGTTGCCGCCGAGGTCGGCACCGAGCGCCAGTGCCCACCACAGGGGTTGGGCATCCGGGCCGCCCGCCTGCACGAGGTCGTTGGTCAGCGGGGCGAGGGTGGCGACGTACGGGATGTTGTCGACGATGCCGGAGAAGACCGCCGAGCCGAAGAGGAGGCCGGTCGCCGCTCCGAAGAAGTTCGTGCCGACGGCCTCGGTGGCGGCCTTGCCCACCATCTCGATGACGCCGAGGTTCACGAGCGACCCGACCATGATGAACAGGCCGGCGAAGAAGAGCAACGTCTCCCACTCGACGTCCGCGAAGACCTTGCGCGTCTCGAGGCGTGTGAGCAGAACGAGCAGGCCCGCGCCGAGGAGGGCGACCACGGCGGGCTCGAGGTGGATCACCGAGTGCAGGATGAAACCGGCCAGCACCAGGCCCAGCACGATGAGCGACTTGATCAGCAGCGGCACATCACGGATGGCCTCGCGCTCGTTGAGGGCCATGACCCGCTCGACGCGGTCGGCGTTGTACCGCAGTTGCTTGCGGAAGAGCACCCAGCACAACCCTATGAACACGACCAGGAGCACGGCGACGATCGGCGCCATGTTCACGATGAAGTCGTTGAAGGTCAGACCGCCGCGGCTCGCGATGATGATGTTGGGCGGATCGCCGATGAGAGTCGCCGCCCCGCCGATGTTGCTCGACATGACCTCGGCGATGAGGAAGGGCACGGGCGAGATGCCGAGTCGCTCGCAGATCAGCAGCGTGACGGGGGCGATGAGGAGCACCGTCGTGACGTTGTCGAGGAATGCCGAGAGCACCGCCGTGATCACGACGAGCATGACCATGATGACGAAGGGGCGGCCCTTGGCGCGCTTGGCAGCCCAGATGGCGAGGAACTCGAACACGCCGGACTGCTGGAGAATCCCGACGATGATCATCATGCCGAGCAGGAGGAAGATGACGTTCCAGTCGACTCCGGTCTCCTCGGAGAAGAAGATCCCGTGGTCGTCGGTGGCCCCGATGATGACCATGAGAGACGCGCCGACGAGCGCGACCAGCACCCGCGAGACCTTCTCGGTCGCGATGAAGACGTACGCCGCGACGAAGATCGCCAGGGCGAGGATGATCTGGATGCTCACCCGTCGGTCCGCTTCGCGCAGAACGTCAGGATCGCCTCGACGACCACAGGTAGCGTGATGAACTGCGGGTCGGATCCTCCTGCGACCATGGCCACCTGAGCGCGGGCATCCGCCATCTGGGCTGCGACCTCGAGGATCGTGGCGTCCGCATCGACGGTCAGCAGCGTGTAGATGCGCACCGCCTTGTCGTCGAGGAGGTCGCCGATCGTGCGCTCGGAGGCGTGCGCCCAGACCTCCTCAGCGGCCTTCTCGTCCATCACCCCGGCCAGGGCGAGGTCGTCGAGCACGTAGGCCGGCACCAGCAGGCCGAGCACGTCGACGGCCGAGACCACGGCGCTCGGCTTGCCCGTGGCATCGGCGATCACGAGGCCGGGCTGGTTGCCGACGGCGATGAGGCGCGCAGCCTCGACGGCGTCGGTGTCACGACCCACGACGGGCAGGGGATGCTGAAGTTCTGACGCGCGCACGGGTTCTCCTCTGGTCGCAGCACGAAGGCTGTGCCGACCAGACTTCCCGGCTCACCACCCCCGAGCGTAGTCTCCCCCGGGCAGACCCTCGACGCGCCGCGAGACGTGCCCCGGCAGGGACTCGAACCCTGACTGAAACGATTTTAAGTCGTCTGCCTCTGCCAATTGGGCCACCGGGGCGTGCGACCCAACGCTACTAGAGCGCGGCGACGGGTTATGTGTACGGTGTTTACATGACGAAGTACTTGATCACCTTCCCCAGCGCCGCGATGCAGCTCGAGCCCGACGAGTTCGAGGCGGTCGGCGCCGACGCCCGCCGGTTCGTGCAGTCGGCGAAAGAGGCGGGCGTGTACGTGTTCGCGGGCGGCATCAACGAGGACGTGGCATCCGTCATGGTGCACGGGGATGGCAGCGCGACCGACGAGACCTACCCGCAGACCAGCGAACTCGACGGCGGGTTCTGCGTGCTCGAACTGCCCACCCGCGACGCCGCGGTGGAGTGGTCGGCGAAGCTCGCCGCCGCCTGCCGCACTCCCCAGGAGTTGCGGGAGTTCATGTACGACCCGCAGTCGTAGCCCGTTACGCCTTGGGGCGCGACGCGAACTCCTCGAACGCGGCACGCGGAGTGACGCGCGCCTGGATCGAGACGGTGTCGCGGTGCACGAGGAAGTTGATGATCCAGTTCGAGAAGACGCGGATCTTGCGCTCCCACGACGGCATCGCGAACCCGTGGTACCCGCGGTGCATGAGCCACGCGAGCGGCCCCTTGATGGCGATGTTGCCCGACTGGAACACGCCGTTCCACAGACCGAGGCCCGCGACCGCGCCCTGGTTCTTGTGGAAGTAGTCCTTCGCGACATCGCCGCGCAGCTCGCCCACGATGTTCTTCGCGAGCAGCTTCGCCTGGCGCACCGCGTGCTGCGCGTTGGGCACGCAGAAGCCGCCGACACCGCCGCCCGTGAGGTCGGGGACCGCGGCGACGTCACCGGCGGTCCAGGCGTCGGCGATGGGGCCGTTGTCGCCGATGATCTTGAGGTCGGCGCGCGCACGCAGGCGGCCGCGCTCCTCGATCGGGAGGTCGGTGTGGCGGATGACCGGGTTGGCCATGACACCGGCCGTCCACACGATGGTGTCGGACTCGAACGTCTCGCCGGTGGAGAGCTCGATGACGCCGCCGGTTGCCGACGAGAGCTGGGTGTTGAGGTGGATCTGCGCACCGCGCTCGGCGAGGCTCTTGATGACCCAGAGCGCCGTCTTCTCCTTGACCTCGGGCATGATGCGGCCCATGGCCTCGATGAGGTGGAAGTGCGTGTCTTCGAACGAGATCGTCGGGTACTGCTTGACGAGCGAGGAGGCGAGGCTGCGCATCTCGGCGAACGCCTCGATGCCGGCGAAACCGCCACCGACCACGACGAAGGTCAGCAGGCGCTTCTTCTCGGGGCCGTCGGGCAGGTTCGACGCGAGGTCGAAGTTGGTGAGGATGCGGTCGCGCACGGCGATCGCCTCCTCGATGTTCTTCATGCCGATGGCCTCGTCGGCAACGCCCGGGATCGGGAACGTGCGGCTCACGGCGCCCGCGGTCATGACCACGATGTCGTAGGTCTCGGTCCACGGCTCGCCCACGGCGGGGGTGATGGTCGCGGTCTTCGACGCGTGGTCGACGTGCGACACCTTCGCGGTGATGATGCGCGTCTTCTTCAGGTGGCGGCGGTGCGAGACCACCGCGTGGCGCGGCTCGATGGAGCCGGCGGCGACCTCGGGCAGGAACGGCTGGTACGTCATGTAGGGCAGGGGGTCAACCATGGTGACCTCGGCCTCGCCGCGGGAGAGGTGCTTCTCCAGCTTCCAAGCGGTGTAGAACCCGGCATATCCGCCGCCGACGATGAGAATCTTGGGCACGAGTGGTGGTCTCCTAGAAGGGGAAGTAAGCCACCAATCTACCCTGTTCGGCGGCCCGCCCTTGCACGTCGCACGGCCCTGAGGGCAACGTACGCAATGAGCGCCGCGAACACCACGAAGACGAGCAACGGCACCCCCACATTGCGCAGCAGATTCACCGTCGGGAGCACCGTGCCGAGCGGGTTCGCGGGGCCCGCCACGACCGGTGCGGGCGTGGGAGTCGACGTCGCCGTCGGCACCGGCACGGGCGTCGACGCGGCCCGCCGGTAGACCTTGATCCACTCCGCGAGCGAGCCCATCGGGTTGTCCGTGACCTTCGGTACCGTGGCGTTCACGGCGGCCGCGGCGTCGACCAGGCCGAAGCCGTAGATCGCGTCGGTGCCGGGGGTACCGGCATCCTTCGCCGTCGCGACCACGCGCTGGATCACGTTCGCGGCGTCGAGCTCCGGATGCGCCGCCCGCACGAGCGCGACGATGCCCGCCACAATCGGGGTCGCTCCGCTCGTGCCGTCCCACCCGACATGACCGCCGCCGGGTGTCACCCCCACGAGCTGCTCGCTGGGAGCCGCGACACCGATCGTGATGCCCTGCGACGACGCGTCGAAGCTCGCCTCGCCGTTCTTGTCGACGCCCGCGACCGTGAGCACGCCCGGCATCGTGGCGGGTGCGCCGACCTGCGTCGTGCCGCTGCCGCGGTTGCCCGCCGCCGCGACGATCACCACGTCGTGCTCCATCGCGTAGAGGAACGCGTCGTCCCAGCTCGTGGGCCACTCGAGCGTGTTGCGCGTGAGCGACATGTTGATCACGTCGGCACCCGCATCCGTCGCGTAGCGCACCGCAGCGGCGATCTGGTCGTCAGACGAAAGGCTGCCCTCGCCGAAGCCGATCGAGATGGGCAGGATGGTGGCGGCGGGCGCTGCGCCGATCACGCCGTTCGCCCCGCCCGTGCCACGGCCGGCGGCGAGGGAGGCGACCATGGTGCCGTGGTCCTTCTCGTCGTCGGGGCCCACGGGCTGCTGGCCGTCGGCCCGCCCGAGCCCGGAGAAGTCGGCGCCCGAGATCACCGCGCCCTGCAGTTCGGGCACGGTGCCGTCGACGCCCGTGTCGATGACGGCGATCGTGACGCCAGCACCTTGCGTGGTGTTCCAGGCGGCGCGGATTCCGTACTCGTCGAGCCAGTACTCCGCGTCGCGCACCGGGTCGGCCGCGGCCGGCGCCGCCATGACGAGCACGGATGCCGCGACCAGCACGCCAGCGATGAGCCCGCGCCTCACGCGCTCGCCCCGTCGTACTCGGCGCACTCGCACACGGTCGGGCTCCACGCCGCTCGCGAGAGTGCGAGGTCGCCGATGGGGTTGACCCCGGGGCCCGCGGCGAGCGCGTGACCGACGAGCGCGTGCAGGCACTTGACGCGATCGGGCATGCCGCCGGCCGAGATGCCCGCGATCTCGCCCACGACGCCGAAGGTCTCGCGGTCGGCGATGTAGGCGAGGTGGGCCGCGCGGTACCGGTCGGCGACGTCGCTGTGCTGATCGGGACCTGTGGCCAGCAGCGCGGCGAGGCCGGGCATCTCGCCCTCCGCCTCGAGGGTGGAGACCGCGGCCGTGGCGGCGGGGTGGGTCAGGTAGTAGAAGGTGGGGAACGGCGTGCCGTCGGCGAGGCGCGGCTTCGTCGACACCACGGTGGGCGCGCCGCACACGCAGCGCGCGGCGATGCCGACGACGTCGCGGGCGGGGCGACCGAGCTGGTGGGAGACGATCCGCACGTCGTCGGGCGACGGCGGCTCGAAGGGCGGGGTGGTCACTGCTGCGGCCCCACGAGTTCGTCGGCGGGGGCATCCGTGAGGCCCGCGGTGTAGATCGACGACAGCAGCGTGCGCACCCAGTCGACCTGGGTGGTCTGGATCTGCGTGCTGATGGGCTGGCCGTCGGCGGTCGTGGGAGCGTCGGACTCGCCGACGACGAGGTAGCTGATGTCGCCCGGGAACACGTAGAACAGCCGCTCGCGCGCCTGGGACTCGATGTAGGCGGGGTCGCTCCAGCGCGCGACGTCGGTGGTGAGGTCGTCGACAGACGCGCTCGTCTGGTCGACCGCCCACTGCAGCGCCGCGATCTGCTGGCGCTGCTCGATGAGGATGCGCAGGTTCGGGGCGAGCACGATGACCGCGAGGATGAGCAGCGCGAGCATGAGCAGGGTGAATCCGGAGAGCCGGATGGTGCGCAGCCAGTGCTCCGGCGCGGTCTCCTCGGGCAGCCTGACGGCCACTCGTTCGGTGCGCGGTCGCCTGGCCATGGGTTAGAGCTTAAACGGTGAAGGCGCCCGTGACGGAGTCGACGGGCGCCTTCGCAGGTACTGCTAGCCCTGGAAACGCGGGAAGGCGCTGCGGCCCGCGTAGACCGCCGCGTCGCCCAACTCCTCCTCGATGCGCAGGAGCTGGTTGTACTTCGCGACGCGGTCGGAGCGGGCGGGGGCGCCCGTCTTGATCTGGCCAGAGTCGGTGGCGACCGCGATGTCGGCGATCGTCGTGTCCTCGGTCTCGCCCGAGCGGTGCGAGATGATCGCCTTGTAGCCGGCGCGCTGCGCGAGGGCCACGGCGTCGAGCGTCTCGGTGAGCGTGCCGATCTGGTTGACCTTGACCAGGATCGCGTTGGCGACCTTCTCGTCGAGTCCGCGCTGCAGGCGCACCGGGTTGGTGACGAACAGGTCGTCGCCGACGATCTGCACCTTGTCGCCGAGCTCGGCGGTGAGGTGGGCGTAGCCGGCCCAGTCGTCTTCGGCGAGCGGGTCTTCGATGGTCGCGAGCGGGTAGTCGTTGACGAGGCTCACCCAGAAGGCGGTGAGCTGCTCGCCCGTGAGGGTCTGCTTCTCGAACGAGTAGACGTCGTTCTCGAAGAACTCGGTGGCTGCCACGTCGAGGCCGAGCGCGAAGTCGACGCCGGGCGTGAAGCCCGCGGACTCGATCGACTTGACGATGAAGTCGAGCGCGGCGCGCGCGCCGGGCAGGTCGGGGGCGAAGCCGCCCTCGTCGCCGAGCGCCGTGTTCTGGCCGGCCTTCTTGAGCTCGGCCTTGAGGGCGTGGTAGACCTCGGTGCCCCAGCGCAGGCCCTCGGCGAAGGTCTCGGCGCCGATCGGCAGCACCATGAACTCCTGGATGTCGAGCGCGGTGTCGGCGTGCGCGCCACCGTTGATGATGTTCATCATCGGCACGGGCAGGGTGTGCGCGTTCGGTCCGCCCAGGTAGCGGAACAGCGGCAGGTCTGACGAGTCGGCAGCAGCCTTCGCGACGGCGAGCGAGACACCGAGGATCGCGTTCGCGCCGAGCTTCTTCTTGTTGTCGGTGCCGTCGAGGGCGATCATCTCGGCGTCGATGAGACGCTGGTCGGCGGCGTCGAAGCCCTCGATGGCGGGGCCGAGCACGTCGAGCACGGAGTCGACGGCCTTGAGCACGCCCTTGCCGCCGTAGCGGTTCTTGTCGCCGTCGCGCAGCTCGTAGGCCTCGAACGCTCCGGTCGACGCGCCCGAGGGCACCGCGGCACGGGCCACGACGCCATCATCGAGCAGGACCTCGACCTCGACCGTGGGGTTGCCACGGGAGTCGAGAATTTCGCGAGCGCCTACAGCCTCGATCAATGCCACGGGGGAATCTCCTTCAAAGTCGGGTGGACCGGTGAGTGGTGGTTGTCCGCTTGGAATCCTACTCGGGCACTGTGAAGCCACGTGCGGAGGGCGTCGTTGAAGAGCTCGACGCCCTCGATGTTCCACTGGTGGTGCATTCCGGGCGCGATCGCGGTGCGGCAGTCACGGATGCCCCGCGCGAGGCGTTCGAGCGAGTGCACCGTCACCGCGCGCGAGTCCCGCTCCCCCGCCACGGCGAGAGTCGGTGCCCGCACGAGCGCGAGCCGGGCATCCGGAATGCCGTGCCGCACCTCGTCGAAGACGGCCACCGCCGTGGCGCGCCGGATGCCCAGGCCGGTGCTCACGAACAGCTCGGCGTCGGCGCCCGCGAGTCCGTAGCTGCGGGCGAGGCCCGCCCAGAACGGGCGCCGCTCCCACGCCGAGAGCATGACCCGGGCGAGCGCGCGCTGCGGCAGCGGCGTCGGAGCGGCCTGGGTGCTCGCGAGGAAGAGGCTCAGCACGAGCTCCGGATGCCGCGCCGCGAGCTCGAGGGCGACGCTCGAGCCGAGCGACAGCCCCACGACGTGCACCGGCCGGTCGAGCAGGGCTGCGACGTGGTCGGCGGTCGCGGCGACGGACTCCCACGGCACGCCGTTGCTCTCCCCGAAGCCCGGCAGGTCGGGCACGAGCAGGCGGTAGTCGCCGAACGCCGGTACCTGCTCGCCCCACATCCAGCCCGCGACGTTGCCGCCGTGCAGGAACAGGATCGTTTCGGCGCGGTCGGCGTTCAGCACCCTCATGCGAGCACCCGCAGGCCGTTGGCGATGATCCGGTCGAGCGCCGCGGCCAGCGCCGCCTCGTCGACGCCGTCGTCAAGACCGGATTGGTGGGCCTCGAGGCCGCTCCACGCGCGCGCGAACAGCGCTTGGCCGCCCTCGGTCAGGCGGACGAGTTTCGCGCGCGAGTCGGCGGGGTCGGCGCGCACGGCGATGAGCCCGCGCTCGACAAGGCCGGTGACCCGCTGAGTGATCGACGCGCGCGAGACCGCGAGGTTCGCGGCGATCGCGGTCTGGCTCGGCTCGCCCAGCACGCTCGTCATGAGCAGGACGACGAAGGCCGAGTAGTGGATGCCATGCTCGCGCACCAGGTACTCGTCCGCGATGCGGTCGATGAGCACGGTGGCGCGGTGCAGCTTGAAGGCGGTGCTGTCGAGCGGGTTCTTCGTCATATTGTTAAGCAGTTAACAATATGACGGGCGGAACGTCAACCGAGCGCCTTGAACTCTCCCCTGCCACCGTCGGCGGTCACGAACGCGTACGCGGAGAAGCCGGATGCCTCGAGCTGCTCGAGCAGGGGCTTGAGGTTGCGCGGCTTGCGCTCCAGCCGCACGCGCTTGCCCTCCCCGACGAGTCGGGCCTGCTCGCGCAGGAGGGTGGCGGGGTCGACGTCCGCGTCGTGGACGAGGGCCACGGCATCCGTGCCCGAGTTACCGTCGAGCTCCACGAGGTCGACGATGCGCTCGAAGCCCAGCGAGAAACCTGCGGCCGGGACATCCGTGCCGAGGAAGCGGCCGATCATGCCGTCGTAGCGCCCGCCGCCGCCGAGCGAGTAGCTCTCGGTCGGGTGGGCGACCTCGAAGATCGCGCCCGTGTAGTAGCCCATGCCGCGCACGAGCCACGGGTCGAAGGTGACGATGTCGCGACCGATGACCCGGTTGACCGTCTCGCCGATCGACGCGAGTTCGGCGACGGCGGTCTCGTCCACGCCATCGGGAAGGAACTTGCGGATCGCCGCCTCGCCGAACGGAAGGAACTCCATGGTCGTCGGGCGGTGGAAGAACGCCTCGAGCGCGTCGACGGGCCCGGCCGGGAACCCACGGTCGCGCAGCTCGGTGATGACCCCGCCCTGGCCGATCTTGTCGAGCTTGTCGATCGTGATGAGCACCGGCTCGTGCTCCTTCGGCGGGAAGCCCAGCAGTTCGAGCGCGCTCGTGAGCAGCCGCCGGTCATTGACCCGGATGCTCGTGCCCTCGAGCCCGAGGGCGTCGAGTGTCGCGACCGTCGCGGTGATGAGCTCGATCTCGGCCATGGTGCCGGCCTCGCCGATGATGTCGATGTCGCACTGGATGAACTGCCGGTACCGACCCTTCTGCGGGCGCTCGGCACGCCACACCGGCGCCATCTGGATGGCACGGAACACCGTGGGCAGTTCGCCCCGGTGGCTCGCGTAGAACCGCGCGAGGGGAACGGTGAGGTCGAACCGCAGGCCCAGGTCGGCGAGGTCGAGCGGCTCGGTGGCCGTCTTCAGGTCGTCCGCGGTGAGACCGCGCTTCATGACCCCGAACGCGAGCTTCTCGTTGTCGCCGCCGAGGCCCGCGTGCAGGCGGTCGCTGTCCTCCATGACTGGCGTCTCGATCTCGTCGAACCCGCGCTCGGTGAAGCTGTGACGGATGACGGCGAGCACACGCTCGCGCTGCGCCTTCTCGGTCGGGAGGAAGTCGCGCATCCCGCGGGGCGGGTTCACCTGAGAAGCCATGCGTCGATTCTCTCGCATCCGAACCGCTCTACTTTTCTCCGCGTGTCGAAATCCAAACGACGCGAATCCCTCCCGGTGATGCGATTAAATCGTGTTAGCAAACCGGACGGTCGGGTAATCCATCCGGTTTGCAGGTTCATCTGAACCTTGATGCCCCCTCCATTCGGGTTGGAGGGGGCATCGCCCGTTGCGGGCAGTTATGCGCTTGACCCGATCACGCCCGCGTCGCCGGCCTGCTGCACCTCGTGCTCGCGGATCTCGTCCTGCAGGCCCCTCAGCGTGGTGCGCAGCGCGCGCTCGGAGTCGAGCCCGTTCGCCTTCGCCGACGCGACGATCGCGAGCAGGAGCGGGCCGAGCTCGTCCTCGTCGGTGACGTTCAGCGCGCCCGGGATGGTGGCGTCGAGCAGCCCCACCTTGTGCGCCCTGCCGAGGATCTTGTCGGCGAGCGCGAGGGCGGGCATCCGTTGCGGTATGCCGTCGAGCACGCTCGTGCGGTGCGGCTTCTCGGTCTTCTTGAGGTCGTCCCACACCGCCACGACGTCGTCCGCGGTCTCGGCTGTCGTGTCGCCGAACACGTGCGGATGCCGGCCGATCATCTTCTGGGTCATGTGCTCTGCGACATCCTCGAGCGTGAATTGGCCCGCCTCCGCCGCGATATCGGAGTGGAACACCACCTGGTAGAGCACGTCGCCGAGCTCTTCGATCATCTCGTCGCGGTCGCCGGTCTCGATGGCGTCGACCAGCTCGTAGGTCTCCTCGATGAGGTACTGCACGAGTGACTCGTGGGTCTGGTCCCTGTCCCACGCGCAACCGCCCGGGGCACGCAGTCGCTCAAGCACCGCGATGAGTTCGTCGAGCTTCGGGTGGGGCGCATCGGTCATGCTGACAGCCTGCCAGACCCGCACCTGCCAGACTTGCTCCGTGAACTCCGGACCCCGACCGATCGTGCTCGTGCTGCTCACCGCCGTCGCGATCGTCGCGGGCGTCGTGCTGGCACGGCTCTTCGGTGTCGGCGTGTGAGGGACGGCTCGTGAAGAAGACCATCGGGATCGCCCTGATCCTCGTCGTCTTCGCCGTCGTGTTCTGGTTCACTCAGCGCACTGGGCCCGCTGACTCCATAGCATCTGCACCCGAGGCGTCTGCTCCCGCGACCTCCGGCATACCCGCCGATGCGACCGAGGCCGTCGTCGAGTACGTGCACGACGGCGACACGATCTTCCTCACCGACGGTCGCAAGGTCCGCATGCTCGGAATCAACACGCCCGAGATCGGCGACAACGCCGAATGCTACGGCGACGAGGCAACCGCCCTCACCCGCGCACTGCTGCCCGAGGGGACGCACGTGTGGGTGCAGCACGACCTCGAACCGCTCGACCAGTACGGCCGCTCGCTGCTCTTCGTCTACACGGATGACGGCACCAATGTGAATCTCGAACTGCTGCGCGAGGGTGCGGCCGAGGTCGAGATGTACAAGCCGAACGTGCTGCTGCGCGACGAGGTGTACGCCGCCGAAGACGCGGCACGCAACGCCGACTTGGGCCTCTGGGCCGCCTGCTAGGCAGCACGGCCAGCCCGTCGCAGCGGGTTCTTCGACTCCAGCCGGATCGGCGCTCGGTCCGGATCGACTGCCCCCGGCGGGATCAGCAAGTACCCGCCGCCCTCGCGCTCGATCTCCCAGCCGTTGTTATGGAACAGCAGGTGGTGGTGCCGGCACAGCAGGATGCCGTCGGCGATGTCTGTTCGGCCGCCATCCCGCGCCCAGTGCTTGATGTGGTGCGCTTCGGTCCAGGAGGGCGGTCGATCGCACCCCGGCGCCATGCGGCCGCCGTCCCTGGCGGCGAGGGCTCTTCGTTGCCGCCGGTTGAACAGCCGCTGCTCCCGTCCGAGGTCGAGCGGCTGCCCGGCGCCGTCGAACGCGATGTCGACGACCTCCCCCGCGCACGCCAGGCGCTCGATCGTCTCGATGGATACCGCTGCGGTCTGACCCTCGACGTACCCGTGGCCGGAACGACCATCGAGCGCGGCACGGGTGACGTGCACGCTGATCGTCGCGCCGCCCGAGCCGAGCAGCTCGCTGGAGTCGGCCGCGGCACCCTGCCGCAGGAGCTCGAGGAACACGTCGGACGCGAGCTGCTCCGTAGTGCGCTCATCCGCGAGGATCGCCTGCGCCGCGGCGCTGTCGGGCTCGGCGACGAAGCGGGGACCTCCGCGGCGCGGTGACGTCGCCCGGTCGAAGAGCGTCAGGAACACCGCACTCGTCTCCGGATCCATGAGCCAGTTCGCGCGGGTCATGCCGTCGGGCAGTCTCGTCACGCGCAAGGAGCGGCGGGCGCGCCGAGCGCTCTCGCGGCCAGCAATGCCGAGCTCGTCGAGCTCGTCGCGCACCTCTCGCGCGCGCCGCTGCAGTCGGTCGGGGTCGAGGATCGCCGCGTCTCCGCAGAGGCGCGCTGCGGCATCCGTCAGGGCTGCCTCGCTCACGCCCGCGCCGGGCGCCCCGAGCCCACTGCGGATCGCATCGGCGGACGAAACGGAGCACGCGCCGTCGAGGATCGCTTGCGAGACCGGCGCGAGCCACGCCTCGGAGTCGCCGGTGACGATACGACCGACTCGGACTGCGAGTGACGCATCTCGCGCGGTGGACTGATTCGTGACCCGCACGAGCTCCTCGGCGGTGCGCAACCCGAGGCGCTGGGCCATGCCCGCGCTGCCGAACTCGCGGGCCGATCGCCGTTCGATCTCCCCTGCGATCAAGGCGACCTGCGTCTCGGCGAGCTTGCGCACGCGCTCCGTGGCCCGAGATAGCTCAAGAAGCACCGATTCGTCGACGGCGCCTAGCGAACCTGCCGAGGGCAGCACCCCCTCAAGCGCGCTCGCGACCTCGCGAAGCGTATCGAGCCGGGTCGAGGTCATACACGTATTCTACCGGAGTTTCGAAGATATGTTCGATCAAGTTGCAGTCTGTGGAGAAGTGAACACCCAGTCCGGCATGGTGCCCGTGCTGAAGATCGTGTCGAGCAAGTGGCCCATGCTGTACTCAGGTGCGATCGCGAGCGCCTCGTCGATGTACGCACCAGCCTCCGAACCGCGGCCGAGCGCCCACGTCAGCCACGCGAGCATGCACAGCGGTGCGGGGCGGTCGTCGTCAGCGGCGAGACCGATCAGCCCGGTCAGGACTCTCCGAGCGGCGTCGATGCGCGAGGTATCCGGAGCCGGTCCCCGTCCGAGCATGAGCTCGGCCGCAAGACTGTCGGCGTCGGCATAGACCTTGCGCGCCTCGATACCCGCGCACGTGTCTGCCGACCACAACGCGTCGCCGAGCTCGAGGCCGAACGCCCATTGGAGCATGACGAGGTCGCGCACGGGCGCGCTCTGCAGGGCGAAGAGGAGGAGCGCGTCCCTCGCCGCGCCATCCCCGCTCAGCGCGTTCTCGGCGAGGAAGGGCACGTCGTCGAGCGCGTCGAGCTCGTCGAGGTCGCCCTCGTCGACGCGCTCCCGCAGCCATGCCATCTCGTCGCGCATCCGCCGGCACGACACGTCGTCGGCGCGCGGCACCCGGTCGGGTATCGGCGTCGGCGGTTCGAGGTCGAGCCGCGTGGCCGCCGCCTCGACCTCGGCGATCGGATGCACGCGCCGATCGGGATCGAGGTGCGAGCCCCACCCGTCCGCGCCCAGGACGAGCGCGTCACGCACCCCGAACCCCGCCTGCCGGAAGCGCCGGATGAGGGTGGACATGAGCTCGTCGTGGGCGGCGGCCGGGGCATCCGTGCAGATCACCGGGACGACGTCGTCGACGTCGGGGATGCGGCAGAAGGTGCCCACGGCCGTCGCGGTGAACCGCTTGTAGCCGCCCTTCGGCAGGTCGAAGCGGAGCACGCCGTGGGTGCGCTTGCCGCGGAAGCCGATGAGCACGACGCTGCCGAGCGGGTCGCGCCCGATGAGGGCGGGAAGTGCGGCGAGCAGGTCGGCGGGGGTGGCCTTGCGGATGAGAGTCGTCATGGATGCAGTGTTCGTTCCTCGGGCGGGTGGAACACCCCCGATTCGCCAAGCTGTGGAAACCGGGTCGGTGCCCCCTGTCACACTGGACGGGATGACGACGCGATCCGACGCCCAGCAGATCCTCCGCACCCTCGTCGGGCGGGAGGACGCCGACTTCCACGACGGGCAGTTCGAGGCGATCAGCGCCCTCGTCGACGACGGCAGCCGGGCGCTCGTCGTGCAGCGCACCGGCTGGGGCAAGTCGGCCGTGTACTTCGTCGCCACACTTCTGCTGCGGCGAAGGGGCACCGGGCCGACGATCCTCGTGTCGCCGCTGCTCGCCCTCATGCGCGACCAGATCGCCGCCGCCGCGCGCGCGGGCGTTCGGGCGGTCGCCATCAACTCGACCAACCCGCACGAGTGGGCCGAGATCCAGCGCGCCCTCGCCGCCGACGAGGTAGACGTGCTGCTCGTGTCGCCGGAGCGCCTCAACAACCCCGCGTTCCGTGAGAACCAGCTGCCCGAGCTCGTGCGACGCACGGGCATGCTCGTCGTCGACGAGGCGCACTGCATCAGCGACTGGGGCCACGACTTCCGGCCCGACTACCGCCGCCTGCGCGACCTCATCGCCGAGCTGCCCGCCACGGTGCCGGTGCTCGCGACGACGGCGACCGCCAACTCGCGCGTGGTGGACGACGTGGCCGAGCAGATCTCGACAGGATCGATCACCGTGGTCACCATCCGCGGTCCACTCGCTCGCAAGTCACTCCGCCTCGGCGTTCTGAGGCTTCCGGATGCCGCGACTCGCCTGGCCTGGCTCCTCACCCACCTCGGCGACCTCCCCGGCAGCGGCATCATCTACACGCTCACGGTCTCGGCGGCCGAGAACACCGCCAGGCTCCTGCGCGAAGCGGGCCACGACGTGCACGCCTACACGGGCCAGACCGACACCGCCGAGCGCGAGGTGCTCGAGCAGCGCCTCAAGAACAACGAGCTCAAGGCCCTCATCGCCACGAGCGCTCTCGGCATGGGCTTCGACAAGCCCGACCTCGGCTTCGTGCTGCACCTCGGCGCACCGAGCTCGCCCGTCGCCTACTACCAGCAGGTGGGCCGCGCGGGCCGGGCCACCGACAACGCCGATGTGCTGCTGCTTCCTGGCCCCGAGGACGAGGCGATCTGGCACTACTTCGCCACCGCCTCGATGCCGTCGCAGGCGAGGGCCGAGGCCGTGATCCGCGAGCTCGATGCGGAACCCACGTCGACACCGGCCCTCGAGGCGCGCGTCGACATCCGTCGCACCCCGCTCGAGCTGCTGCTCAAGGTGCTCGACGTCGACGGTGCGGTGCGCAAGGTGCAGGGCGGCTGGATCGCCACGGGCCGCCCGTGGACCTACGACCAGCAGCGCTACGAGCGCATCGCCGCCGAGCGCGAGGCCGAGCAGCAGCACATGCTCGACTACGAGACGACCACCGAGTGCCGCATGGCGTACCTGCAGCGCGCGCTCGACGACCCGACCGCGACACCGTGCGGCCGCTGCGACAACTGCGCGGGCGCCTGGTACCCCACCACGATCGGCACGGATGCCGCGGCCGCCGCCACCTCGTCGCTCGATCGCGTGGGCGTTCCGATCGACCCGCGTGCGCAGTGGCCCGTGGGGTCGCCGCTCGCCCGCGGCAACATCGCCCCCGCGGAACGTGCGGCCGAGGGTCGCGCGCTCGCGCGCCTCACCGACCTCGGGTGGGGCAACACCCTGCGCACCCTCTTCGCCGCGCCGGATGCACCTGCCACGCCCGCGCTGCTGCGGGCCTGCGTGAGCGTGCTCGCCGATTGGCCCTGGGAGACGCGGCCGGTCGCCGTCGTCTCGCTGCCGTCCCGATCGCGGCCGCAGCTCATCGACTCGGTGGCGCGCGGTCTCGCCGGCGCCGGCAAACTTCCCTACCTCGGCGCCCTGGAGTACGCGGCGCCGCCGGTCGGAGGCCCGGGTGGCAACAGCGCGTTCCGGCTCGCGCAGGTGATGGGCGCGTTCGCGGTGCCGGCCGCGCTCGCTGAGGCACTCGAAGCGGCCGACGGCCCGGTGCTGCTCGTCGACGACCTCGCCGACTCGCGCTGGACGCTCACCGTGGCGGCCCGTGTGCTTCGGCAGGCCGGCGCGGGCGCGGTGCTGCCGTTCGCGGTGGCGGTGCGCGGCTAGCTGTACAGCAAGACCCGAACTACGCCGCGGCCCCCTCGGCCCCCGGCGCCACCTCGACGCCCGCCACGGGAGTGGCCGGCATGGCGATGCCCGCCGCCATCGTCGCGACAGCGACGACGGTCACCGCGAGGAACACGGCGCCGCCGCCCGCGGCGATCGCCGACGGGGCGATGTCGGAACCCGAACCGAAGATCGCGTTCGCGATGGCCCCGAAGATCGCCACTCCGAGCGCGCTGCCGATGGCCCGGGCGAACTGGTTGGTGCCGGTGACGACCCCGCGCTCGTTCCACTCGACGCTGGACTGGGCGGCGACGAGGGTCGGCGTCGCGATCAGGCCCATCCCGAGGCCGATCACGAAGCAGGTGAGGGCCACCGTGGCGATCGACGGCACCGAGGCGGTGAGAGCCAGCACGAGGGTGCCGACGAGGGTGAGGCTGAGCCCGATGAGCGCGGTGCGCTTGAACCCGATGCGCAGGTACACCCGGCCGGCGAGAGTGGCCGAGATCGGCCACCCGATGGTCAGTGCGGCCAGGGCGAGACCCGCGGCGAGCGGCGGGATGTCGAGGGAGCCCTCGAGGTAGGTGGGCACGTACGAGGTGAGTCCGATCAGCATCGCGCCCATCCCGAGCGCGACGAGGGTCGTGGTGAGCAGTAGCCGCCGCGAGAACACCCACAGCGGCAGGATGGGCTCGGCCGCGCGGGTCTGAACGAAGACGAACGCTGCGAGCAGAACACCACCGACGGCGAAGGATCCGATGCTCTGCCACGAGTCCCACGCCCACGTGACCCCGCCCTGCAGGACGGCGAGGATGAGCAGCGTCATCGAGACCGTGAGCAGTGCGGCGCCGGCGAAGTCGATCTTGTGCTCGCGCTTCTCGATGTTCTCGTGGAAGGAGCGGATGAGCATCCACCCGGCCAGGAGGCACAGCGGGATGTTGACGAAGAAGATGCCCCGCCAGATGTCGAGCTGCGAGAAGATGCCGCCGAGGGTCGGGCCGACCACGGACGACACGGCCCACACGCTCGCGAGGTAGCCCTGCGCCTTGGCGCGCTCGGCGATCGTGTAGATGTCGCCCGCGATGGTGATCGACATCGGCTGCACCGCTCCAGCACCGAGGCCCTGGACGGCGCGGAAGAGGATGAGCGCCGGCATGCTCCACGCGAAACCGCAGAGGATCGACCCGAGCAGGAAGAGCCCGATGCCCACGAGGATGACGGGCTTGCGGCCGAACGTGTCGGAGAGCTTGGCGTAGATCGGCACGGTCACGGCTTGCGCGAGCAGGTAGACCGAGAACAGCCAGGGGAAGAGGGCGAAATCGCCGAGGTCCTTGACGATCGTGGGTACCGCAGTGGCGAGCACGGTCGCGTCGATGGCGACCAGTCCCGTCGTGACCATGAGGGAGATGAGGATGGGGCCGCGCTCGGAGCGGAAGCCGACAGCTGAGGTCATTATGGGAACAAGTCTGAGCCCTTCCCCACCATTCCCATGACACGATGAATCCATGCTCGACCCCGACTGGGCGCTCACGCGGCCGATCTTGTGGCTCGCCCTCGCGGCGCTCGTCGCCCTGCTCGTGGTGCGCACGATCCGCAAGGACCGCAAGGAGTATCAGCGCTTCAAGCGCTACCGCACGACGAAGAAGCGCCAGGAGATGTTCCGCCGCTGGCTGCTCGACTCCTTCGTCTCGTTCGGCGGACTCGCCGTCGTGCTGCTCGTGCTCGCCGCCGGGTTCATCGCCCCGCTGCTCGTCGACGTGCAGTCCTGGGAGCCGGTCGCGTGGCTGCGGACACTGCTCGGGAGCGGGCTGTTCATCGGGGTGGTGGTCGGTCTCGTCGTGGGTTTCGTGGCACTCACGCTCGTCGGCATCCGTGCGGCTCGCCAGGAGCAGGACGTCATGATGGTCGGCGACATCCGCGCGATGCTGCCGCGCAACCGCCAGGAGCTGCGGCTCGGCGCGCTCCTGTCGATCAATGCCGGCATCGTCGAGGAGCTCGTCTTCCGCCTCGCGCTGCCCGCCGCCATCTTCGGCGCGAGCGGCAGTGCGATCGCGGCCGTCGCGGGCAGCGTGCTGCTGTTCGGCGCGCTGCATCTCTACCAGGGTGCCGCGGGAGTCATCGGCACCACGATCGTCGGCGCGGTCATGATGCTCATCTACGTCGTGACCGGATCGATCGTCGTGCCCATCGTGCTGCACGCCGTGTTCGACCTCCGCTCGCTGGTGCTCATCCCCGTCGCGATCTACCGGGTGCACCGCGTTGACGGCAACGTGCAGACGATCATCCCCAAACTCGTCGTACCGTCGCCGTCGGCAGAGGCGTAATCTGACCCGGTGTCCGTCGCACTCGCTCGCATCGTCGTCTCGGTCTCCGATCTAGACCGTTCGCTCGCGTTCTACGAGGGTGTGCTCGGCTTCCGCACGACGTGGCGCGGCGACGCGGTGGTGCGCCTCAAGTCCGGCGACCTCGAGCTGATGCTCCACCAGCGCGAGGTGGAGCCGAGCCAGCGCGCGATCGCCGTGAGCTTCACCGTCGACGACGTCGACAGCGCGACGGATGCCGCGGCGCTCGTCGGGGCCGAGATCATCGACCCGCCCGACGACCAGCCGTGGGGCGAGCGCCAGAGCGTGCTCACGGATCCCGACGGGCACATCGTGTGCCTCGTGAGCGCGCTACCGAACCAATAGCGCGAGCAGCTCATCGAGCTGTGCGAGCTGTGCGCGCGTGAGCGGCGCGAACGACTCGGTGAGCACACGGTCGGCGATCGCCGCCCCGCGCTCGCGCGCCGCCTCCCCCTTCGCCGTGATCCGCGGACGCACTGCGCGACCGGCGCCCTCGACCCGCTCGATGAGGCCGCGCTCCTCGAGCCGCTGCGCGAGCGTGCCGAATGCCTGGTCGGTCTGGAACGTGAGCACGGCCAGGTCGTGCAGCGAAGCACCGGGGTTCTCGGAGAGGTGGCGCAGCGCATCCCACTGCACGATGGTGATGCCGAGTTCGACCAGGGCCGCGTTCATGGCGCGGTGGTGCTGCATCTGCAGGCGCTTGATAGCGAGGCCGGTGCGCTGGAGTGACATGGTGCCAGCTTAGCTCAACTTGTTTATATAAACATGTTGATATAGCGTGGGCGCATGACCACCTACCTTCTCCTCCACGGCGGCGCCGGTCTACGCTCCGTCGCCGGGTTCGCCGACCTGCTGGGCGACGGCGGCACCCAACGCGTCATCGCTCCGGCCCACCCTGGCTTCGACGGCACCGAGCGGCCGGATGCCCTGCGCACCATCCCCGACCTCGCTCGCCACTACGCGGCTCTCCTCGACGAGCTCGACCTCGGCGACGTCACGGTCATCGGCAACTCGATCGGTGGGTGGATCGCCGCGGAGCTCGCGCTGCTGCACTCGCCGCGCGTGAGCCGCGTCATCTTCGTCGACTCCGTGGGTATCGAGCTCGAGGGCCACCCGGTCGCCGACTTCTTCGCGCTCACGCTGCCCGAGGTCGCCGACTACAGCTTCTACGAGCCGGACAAGTTCCGCATCGACCCGTCGGCCATGCCGCCCGCTGCCCAGCAGGCCATGGCGGGAAACCGCGCAGCCCTCGCCCTGTACGGCCGCACCATGATCGACCCGACGCTCCGGGCCCGGCTCGCGGCCGTCGACGTGCCGACCGTCGTGATCTGGGGCGAGGCCGACCGCATCGTCGACGTCGACTACGGCCGAGCGTTCGCGGCCGCGATCCCGGGCGCGCAGTTCGTGCTGCTCGAGAAGACCGGGCACCTGCCGCAGCTCGAGACCCCCGAACTGCTCAGGGACGCCCTCGTCAGCGCGACCTGAAGTACACCCGCTCGGCGGGGCTGAGGTGCTCGGTCGCGTAGCTCAGCATGACGCGGGGCATCCGTGCGGCGTGCTGGCGCAGGAAGGCGACGAGCAGGTCGCGGTCGACGCGCTTGCCGACCTCGCGCAGCATCCAGCCGACCGCCTTGTGGATCAGGTCTTCCCTGTCATTAAGCAGCAAGCGGACGATCTCCAGGGTATCTGCGAACTGACCGTTGCGGATGAAGGTAAAGGTGGCCATGACGGAGATGCGACGTTCCCACAGGCTGGTAGAGCGCACCAGGCTGTACAGCGGCTCACGGTCGCGCTCCAGCAGATGGACGCCCGCGATCTGCGGCGCTGAACTGTCGACCAGGTCCCAGTTATTGATGTGAGCGGTATGCTCCAGGTAGAGGGCGTAGACCTGCTCACGTACAGCCGGATCACCCTTTTCGTAGCAGCGTACCAGGGCCAGCAGGGCAAAGAGCCGCTCCTCGTGGATAGCCGAGACCAGCAGCGGCAGCAACTCCTGCGGTGTTAGGCTGCGGAACTCGCGTAGCAGCCCCCGTACCCGGGGAACTGTGACCCCGATAAAACGATCCCCTTCGGCATACTGCCCCGGGCCGGTCTTGAAGAACCTTTGCAGAAAGCGGGCCTTATCCGGATCACCGAGCAGTCGCAGACGGTACCGGATCTCATAAGCCTTACCT
>CAIXMB010000115.1 GCA_903920435.1 uncultured Actinomycetes bacterium | reverse complement strand
GCAGGACGCGCTCGTCGGTGAGATGACCCGGCGCCAGGAGGTCCGGCGCGCCTCCGGCAACTTCGCGAACGTCTTCGACTACGAGAAGGCCCGCCGCGGCGGGCGCTCCGATCTCGCGCCGCTGCCGGCGCTGCTCATCGTCGCGGACGAGTTCTCGGAGATGCTCACCGCCAAGCCCGAGTTCATCGATACCTTCCTGCAGATCGGCCGCGTCGGCAGATCGCTGCAGGTGCATCTGCTGCTGTCGTCGCAGCGCCTCGAGGAGGGGCGCCTCAAGGGCCTCGACACGTTCCTCTCGTACCGCATCGGCCTGCGCACGTTCTCGGCGGCCGAGTCGCGCACGGTGCTCGGAGTGCCGGATGCGTACACGCTTCCGCAGAACCCGGGCGCGGGCATCCTCAAGTCCGACCAGGAGACCATGACGCAGTTCCGCGCCGCGTACGTCTCGGGCCCGCCCAAGCGCCGCAAGCGCGCCGCGGCGAGCCAGGAGAGCGGCCCGGATGTCTCGGCAGCAGTGGAGCTCTTCACCGCCGCCCCCGTGCTGCGCGAGGCGGCTCCCGACCCCGTCGTCGAGGCGCCCGTCGACCGGGAGCCCGAGGAGAAGCGCAGCACCTTCGAGATCGCTGTCGAGCGCATGAGCGGCTACGGACCCGCCGCGCACCGCGTGTGGCTGCCGCCGCTCGAAGTCCCGGCCTCGCTCGACCAGCTCATGCCCGACCTCGCGCCGGACCCGCAGCTCGGGCTCGTCTCCCAGCAGTGGCGGGCGCTCGGCAACTTCACGATTCCGCTCGGCATCGTCGACATCCCGCTCGAGCAGCGCCGGGAGAGCTTCACGGTGTCGCTCGGCGGGGCATCCGGCCACATGGTGGTCGTCGGGGCGCCCCTGAGCGGCAAGAGCACGCTGCTGCGCACGGCCCTGGTCGCGCTCTCGCTCGCCTACACGCCGCACGAGGTGCAGTTCTACGTGATCGACTTCGGCGGTGGCAGCTTCACCGGCCTCGCGAACTTCCCGCACCTGAGCGGCCTCGCGACGCGCTCGGAGCCCGACGTGGTGCGTCGCACGATCGCCGAGGTCACGAGCATCATCGACAGCCGCGAGCTGTTCTTCCGCCAGAACGGTATCGACTCGATCGAGACCTACCGGCAGCGCCGGGCCCAGGGCCGCTTCGACGACGGCTACGGCGACATCTTCCTCGTCGTCGACGGTTGGGCGACCGTGCGCAGCGAGTTCGAGCCGCTCGAGGCCGCGATCCAGCAGATCGCCGCGCGCGGCCTGACCTACGGCGTGCACGTCATCATCTCGGCGGCGCGGTGGATGGAGGTGCGTGCGAACATCAAGGATCTGATCGGCACGCGCGTCGAGCTTCGGCTCGGCGACCCGACCGACTCCGAGGTCGACCGCAAGGCCGCAGCGAACGTGCCGTCATCGGCTCCCGGCCGCGGCCTGAGCCCGCGCAAGCTGCACATGCTCACCGCGCTGCCGCGCATCGACGGCACGGGGGAGTCCTCGTCGCTCGCGACCGGCATCGACGACCTCGTGGCGCGTGTCACGCAAGCCTGGACCGGGGCGCCCGGACCCAAGCTGCGGCTGCTGCCCGAGCGCATCACGCTCGGCGAGGTACTCGCCCTCACGACACCCGGCACGCGCCGGATCATGCTCGGCGTGGACGAGGCGAATCTCGCTCCCGTGGGCGTCGACCCCGCCACCGACCCGCACCTGTTCCTGTACGGCGACGCCGACTCCGGCAAGTCGTCGATGCTGCGCGCCTACGCGCGCGAGATCATGCGCGTCTACACCCCGGCGGAGGCGAAGATCTTCGTCATCGACTACCGCCGCGCGCTCCTCGACGAGATCCCGAGCGAGTACCTCGGCTACTACGCCACTGCCCACGACCAGGCGACGGGTGCCGTCAACGACCTGACAGCGCTCTTCAAGTCGCGCATCGCGGGACCTGACGTGACCGCCGAGCAGTTGCGCACGCGCTCGTGGTGGAAGGGCGCGGAGGGCTTCATCCTCGTCGACGACTACGACCTCGTCGCCACGTCGCAGGGTAACCCGCTCGCGCCGCTCGCTCCGCTTCTCGCCCAGGCGAGCGACCTCGGGCTGCACCTCGTGCTCACCCGACGCACCGGCGGCGCCTCGCGCACCTTCGGCGATGCGATCCTGCAGCGCTTCACCGACCTCGGCACGACCGGCATCCTGCTGAGCGGCAACCCCGAGGAGGGCGCCCTCATCGGCAAGGTCAAACCGCAGGCCGCCATCCCGGGTCGCGCGCAGGTGGTCAGCCGCGACCTCGGCTACTTCGCGGCCCAGCTGGCCTGGGTGCCGCCCACCTTCGACGGAACGGACCCCGCGACGAGCTAGCCGCCGCGGACGACCTCGTGGCTGGTGTGCGTCGATCCGTCGACCACGACGGTGCCGAGCAGGGCGCGCTTGGGCGGCAGCAGTCTCGCGATCACGCGGCCGTCCCGGGCGGTCGTGAGGGCGTCGACCACTACCGTCTCGAACGCCGCGATCTCGGCGCCCGTGATCTCGCCGGCGCTGTCATCGAGAAGCACGACATCGACGCCGCGCCGTCGGGCCGTGCTCGCCGCAGCCATGACCCGCGGGGTGCGCAGGGCCCGTGCACGCAGGCTGTCGCGGAGATCGGCCTCGGCGACCGCGAAGGCGCTGCGGTCCTCCGCCGAGATGGGCGCCCCGTCGGCGATGCGCTGCAGGAGGGGCACCACCGACGTGCGCAGCTCCTCAATCCGCTCGGTGCGCTCCTCGGTGATGGCGAGCTGTGCGGCCTCGGCGGTGCCCCGCACGGATGCATCGGCCGCCAGCTCGCGGATCCTCCCGCCCGTGCGCTGCAGGGCCAGCGCCGTGAGCGTGCCCACGGCGACGATCGCGCTCTGCCGGGTGGCCGTCAGGAGGATGGCCACGACGTCCGCGCCCATCACGACGGCCCACAGCATGAGCGCACCGACCATGAGGGCGCAGCCGATCCAGGCGAGCGCGATGCGGCCGCGCAGGTTGGCGAAGAACAGCATCGCCGTCGCGCCCCCGATGAACCACGAGGTATAGCCGCCCGGCACGAGGTTCCACAGCAGCAGCACGACGGAGAGCGGGGCGACGCCCACGAGTACGAGGGCGGCGGGCAGGCCGAGCCGATCGCGCCTATCGAGGCTGACCGCGATCACGGCACCCGCGTAGAGCGCGAGCACCACGAGCACGAGCACGGGCTGCGTCGAGTCGGGGAGGGTCCAGAGCGCGAGCGCGGCGGTCGCGGCGAAGTAGAGCCAGATGAACACCCGGGCGCCCACCCCGGTGAGACTCACGAGGTGCGGCGCTCGCTCGCTCACCCGTCCCGCCAGTCGAGTGTCACCGTCGTGCCGCGTCCCGGCGCCGTCGCGACGTGCGCCGACCCGTGCGGCACCGCGCTGAGCCTGCCCCGGATGCTCACCACGAGCCCGAGGCGGTAGGGGTCGACGGCAGCCGGGTCGAAGCCCTTGCCCTCGTCGCGCACGATGACCGTGGCACCGCGTGCCGTGATGCGGATCACCGCCGAGCGGCGCACCTCGGGTCCGCCCGCGTGGCGCAGGCTGTTGCGCAGGGCCTCCGCGGCGCCCTCGGCGAAGGCGTCGGCGACACTGACCGGCAGCGGCTCCGTGCGACGCACCTCGGTGGCGATGGTGAGCCCGCTCGAGAGTTCGAGCAGCACGGCGCGCAGGCGGCTCGCCAGGGCGTGCGGCTCGACGGGCGCCTCGTCGTCGCGCGAGGCGTCGAGGCGCGCGAGCTCGGCGAGCGCGCGCTGGGCCTGCGAGCGCACCGACCCGGTGAGCTCGCCGCGGTCCGCGGTCGCGTAGTACAGCGCAGTCATCAGCTCGTCGTGGATCAGGGCGTCGAGGCGAGCGCGCTCGTGCGCGCGGGCCGCCGTCGATGCCGCGCTCGCCGCGATTCCCCGCGCCACGGCGGCCGCGGCATCGAGCGCGCGTGCATTACGGATGGCGACGATCGCGACGACGGTGAAGATCGAGCTGAAGGCGATGGCGAACACGCCGTCCTGGAGCGCCTCGGAGAGGTTCTCGCCACCGGTGGCGGCGTACCGCACGATCACGAGGAGGGCCGCATTGCCGGCGAGGGCCGCCCACGCAGAGACCGGTCGCCAGGCGAGCGCTGCGGGCACCGTGCCGAGGCTCGTGATCGCGAGCGGCCAGGGCGGCGAGTCCAGGGGCATGGCCGCGCTGTGCATGGCAGGCAGCCAGGTGCCGACGGCGATGAGGAACGCGACGGTGTAGGCGCCGAGCGCGAGCCGCAGGGTGCGCAGCGTGAGGAAGCGCGAGACCACCGCGAGCACGGGCGGCACGAGGAAGAGCACGGGAGCGGCGATGAGGGTCCACACCGGGCTCACGTAGTGGGTGGCCTGATCCACGACGGCGACGAGGCTCAGACCGCCGTAGATGAGCGCTGCGATGCCGAGTACGGCGAGGATGGCGCGGACGACGCGGGCCTCGGCGAGGTCGTGCCCGCTCACGGTTCGGGCCGGGGCAGGAGCCGGTCCTCGACGGCGCGCTTGTAGAGGTCGATCTTGGTGTGGGCCGGCCGGCCCGCGGCCGCGTACTTGAAGCGGATCCTGCGGATGTACTCGGCGACGGTGCTCGACGACAGGCCGGCCCGGCTGGCCACGGTCGTCGACTTCTCGCCCGATGCGTACAGGGCGAGGACCTCCTGCTCCTTGGGGCTCAGTCGCGCCGACGCGAGGTCGGGATCCGAGTCGAGGGCGGCCGCCCATTCGGTGGTCGCGATCGCCTCACCGCCCGACGCGCGCCGCAGCGCGTCGAGGATCGCCTCGCGCGAGTCCGACTTGCGCAGGATGCCGAGCACTCCCGCTCGCGAGGCCACCCGCAGCTCGGCGGGGTCGTCGGCGGCGGTGAAGGCGAGCACGCGGGCGCCGCGCGCCTGGAGCACGCCGAGGTTGTGCTCCACGGTCGACCCGTCCGAGAGCCGGATGTCGAGAACGACGAGGTCGATCTGGTCGAGCATCCCGAGGATCTCGTCGACGGAGCTGCCCGCGACCGTGATCTCGAGGTCGGGCTCGTCGACGACGAGGGAGGCGAGCCCGAGCCGCACCGTCTCGTGATCGTCGACGTGCGCGAGGCGGATCACCATGCGCACGGCCTCCAACGACTCTCGATGCTGGTTCGAGAATGGCACGCCACCGGGAGGTAACGCAAAACCGAGCGGTTGACCCCCCAACGGGTGTCATGAGAACTGACGACTGGGAAGGGCGTGCGGGCACTGCGAGTATTCGAGTATCCCGACGCGTTACCCGACCGGAGTTACGATGCAAGCACTCGCTATCGACGACCATGTCTCCACCAAGCTGTACTCCTGGTACACGGTCGTGTCGGAGTGGGAGCCGCCGGGCGAGGGGTTCTCCGGCATCTGCGAGGAGTGCCTCGAATCAGCCCTGGCATGCACCATCGACATCGCTGCCTGGCCGCACGACGTGATCCACCTGCTCGTCCAGTCGCTGCGCAGCGCGATCGCCGACGTCGAGTACTCCTACCGCGAGGAGAACGCCTGGGATGCGGATGCCGCCCCGGAGGTCGCGCGCCTCGCGGTCAGGGCCACGCTCGCGCGCCACGCGGCCGACATCGAGGACGTGCTCGACCAGTGCCTCTCGGAGCGCCTCCAGGCGTACCTGACCGATCAGGTAGAGGCCGCAACGCGCTACTAGCTCAGGCGCCGAGGGGCATGCGCAGCGGCCACTCGCCGTCGAGGATGAGCTGGGTCGCCTCACCGCTCGTGGCGTGCATGAGGATGGGCGCCATGAGGTTCGCCGAGGGCCTGTCGTCGTCGAGGGTCGCGACGACGAGCACCCGCACCTCTGAGGTCTCGCTCGCGCCGATCGACTCGAGCTGCTGAAGGCTCACCTCGGGGTTGTAGTCGGGGAGGTACACGGGCGCGTCGATGACGAAGAGCCGGATGTCCGGGGCGTCGAGCGAGCGCAGGCTGTACAGCCCGTCGGCCTCCGCCACGGGCTCGAGGTCGAACTCGAGCAGCGGGGAGAGCCCCGGCGGCGGCGAGATGAACGTGACGAGGCCGCTCATGAGAGGAACGACATGAGCGTCGGCTGCAGTGCGCGCGACGTCACGGCGAGGGCGGTCTGGTAGGCGATCTCCTGCGACTTCAGCTCCAGAATCACCTTGCTCAAGTCGACATCCTCCACGTCTGCCCTCTGGCTCTCCAACGAGCCGGCCTGTGACATGTTCAGCTCCTTGCTCGTCTCGAGTTGGTTGTAGCGCGAGCCCACGCGCGACTGCTCCCCCAGTATGGACGAGAGGGCGCTGTCGACGTCGGTGAGTCGCGAGCTGATGTCGGTTCCGGCTCGCAGCTCGGCGGCGATGTTGTCGATGAGGGCGAAGGCCGAGGTGGCGCCGGCACCGAATGCCGCGGTGCCGTCGACGTCGACGCGCACGGTCGAGGTGGGGCTCACCCGGCGCTCGACAGCGCTGCCCGGTACGGCCGTCGACGCGTAGGCGGCGGTGAAGGCCTCACCGGCATCCGAGTTGCCGGCGAAGATCTGCCGGCCGGCGTACTTCGTGTTCGCGGTGGAGAGCAGCTGGGCCTTGAGGGAGTCGAGCTGCGTGGCGATCGCCTCGCGCGTGGAGGCGCTCAGCACGCCGGAGTTCGCGCCCTGCACGACGAGGTCGCGCACGGCCTGCATGGTGTCCGTCGCCTGCGAGAGCGCGTCGTCGGCGGTCGAGAGCCATGCCAGCCCGTCGGTGATGTTCGTGCCGTACTGGGTGAGGGCGCGCTGGTCGGCACGGATGCGCATCGACTCGCCAGCGCCCGCGGGGTCGTCCGACGGCTTCGAGATGTTCTTCTGCGAGCTCGCCTGGGCCTGGAGCTTCGCGAGCTGGGCCATCGACGTCTGCAGGTTGGCCTGCGACGACTGCAGCAGCATCTGGCTGGTGATCCTCTGGACCATCGGTTATCTCCCCACGAGGCCGGTGCGGTTGATGAGGGTGTCGAGCATCTCGTCGATGGCCGTCATCACTCTCGCAGCGCCCTGGTACGCGTGCTGGTAGGTGATCAGGTTCGTGGTTTCCTCGTCCATGTCCACGCTCGTCTCCGACAGCAGCTTGGCGCTCGCCGAATCGGCGGCCTTCGACGCGGTCGACGCCTGGTCGGTGGCCTTGGCGGTGGCGATCCCGACGCGCACGACGAAGTTCGACCACGTGACATCCGGGCCGGTGCTCGAGGTTCCAAGCGCCGCGATCGCGTCGGCCATGCTGCCGTCGAGGCCGCCCTTGCCGGGGGTGCCCGCGGCGATGCCGCTCGCGTCGGTGGGGATGATCGTGAGGCCGAGCGCAGCGGGCTTGCCCGCGGCGAACGAGAAGAAGTTGAGGCCGGTCGTGCCCGCGGTGGTCGCGCCCGTGGAGTGGATGGCGTTCACCTGGGTGGCGAGCTGGGTGGCGAGGGCGCTGTAGTTCTCGGCCGCCGAGACGATGCTGCCCCCCGAGTTCGCCGTGCCCGGGGCGAGGGCGCCCACGGCCGCGGCGAGTGCGCCGCCGGAGAGCGCGGCGGAGGTTCCCGGGTGGTTCGACCACTCGAGCTGCACGGGCACGGTGTTCGCGTCCTTGAGGTTCGCGGCACCCGTGAGTACGAGAGTGTGGGTCTTGGCGCCGGTCACGAGCGGGTTGCCGCCCACGAGCACGTCGGCGGCACCGTCTGCGCGGTCCACGACGGTCGCGCCGGTGAGGTTGGCGAGCGTCGTCGTGAGCTGCGCGCGCTTGTCGAGCATCTCGTTGGGCGACTGGCCCGCGGCGGTCGCCTGGCGGATCTGGTCGTTCAGTGCCGCGACCTGCGTAGCGATCGCGTTGACCTGCACGACCATGCCCTCGGCCTGGCTGCGGGTGGCGGAGTAGGTGTCGACGGCGTCCTGGTAGCCCTGCGCGATGCGAGCGGAGAGCGAGCTCGCCGCCTCGATCACGACTCCCGCTGCCGAGGGGTCGCCGGGGTGGCGCGACATGTTCTGCCACGACGACCAGAAGCTCGCCAGGCTCGCGGCGATGCCGTTGTCCCCGGGCTCGTTGAGCGCGGTCTCGAGGGCGTTCTGCACGGTCGAGGTCATCGAGGCGTAGCCGCTGGACGCCGATGCGCCCCGCACCCGGCTCTCGAGCAGGGCATCCCCGAGGCGCTGGATCATGTCGACGGTGACTCCGGTGCCGCCGCGGAAGAGGGTGTCGAGGGGGCCGATGCCGGCGAGGGAGCCGTTCGACGACTGCGAGACGCGCTGGCGCGTGTAGCCCTCGGTGTTGACGTTGGCCATGTTCTGGCCGATCGTGTCGATGCCGGCCCGTGCTGCGGCGAGGCCCGTGTACGCGGTTGAGAGCCCACCGAATGTACTCACGCCGCGCCCCCAATAACGCCGCTCATGCGTCGTTGTCCAGTAGTCGCGCTCGCGGACTCGGGATGTCGGCAGCGCCGGTGGCGTCGTAGGTGCCGCTGTCGGTGACGATGTGGGCGAGCGTCTCCTGAGTCGATCGCGATGCGGCCCTCAGGAACTGGAGGTTGCTGTCGCGCAGTGCGGCGATTCCGCTCGCGAGCTCGTTGAGTGCCTGCAGGTGGGACGTGAACGTCTCCTTCCACGCGGCGGACGGCGCGTGGCTGATGATCTCCTTGAGCGTGGCATCCTCACTCGTGCCCCACTCGGCGGCGACTCCCGCGACCTCGAGTGAGCGCTCGAGCGCCGACTGCCGCAGCCGCCCCAGGACCTGCTCGACCTCGCGCGTGGCGAAGGGGAGCCAGCGGGTGCGGCCCGCGCTCAGGAGCAGCTGCTCCTCCTCGAGCTTGAACATGAGCAGCTCGAGCATCTCGCGCTCGCGCCACAGGAGAGCGGACAGTTCATGGGCACCCATGCCTGAGACGACTCCTTCCGGTTCGAGTGTTCGAGTGGGCATACAGAGAACTGTCGGCAGCCCAGCGTCCCCCGTTAGCGACGAATTCATATATCACGCTACTCCGAACACGTTTCTGGCGACACGCGCACCCGTTGTGGGGGGTGTCTGGGGGGTGGTTACCCCCCATACTTGTGAATTGTCACCGGTGAGGGCTTACCCACTACCCACTGCCTCACCCCGGTATCCCGACGAATGTACAAGCGACCCCTCGGGGCCGTACCCGCAGTAAATCGGTGACTTCTGGGGAGCACTCGGTGAATCGAGAACAACGCAACGCGCTCGTCGTTGAGAACCTGCCATTGGTGGGCTATCTCGTGCGCGACCTGTGCGCACGCGCGACCCATCTCTCGCGCGACGACCTGGCAGCTGCCGGCGCCCTCGCGCTCGTGACCTCCGCCGACGCCTTCGACCCGTCCCTCGGCGTTCCCTTCGGCGCCTTCGCCCGCCGCCGCATCATCGGCTCGTTCGCCGACACCATGCGCACCGACGACTGGGCGACGCGCAGCGCGCGCCGCCGCATCCGTGAGACCCTCGCGGTGCAGGAGACCCTCACCGCCTCCCTCGGCCGCGCGCCCAGCGTCGACGAGATCGCCTCCACCCTCGGCGTGGACAGGCAGACCGCCACGGATGCCCTCACCGATGCCTCCCGCACCGTGAGCACCCTCGACGAGATCAACACCGACCTGCTCATCGCCGACAACTCCACCCCCGAGGAGACGGTCATCACGCAGGAGCGCACGGTGTTCGTGCGCTCGTCGGTTGCGGCCCTCCCCGACGACATGCGCTACATCATCGAGCAGATCTACTTCGAGGAGCGCACGGTGAAGGAGATCGCTGAGGAGCTCGGATTCACCCACTCCGCCGTCTCGCAGAAGCGGGCGGAAGCCGTGCGCCTCATCCGCGACGGCCTCACCACCCACTACTCGGAGGACGAGCGCGCCGCGCAGGCGGCCGCCGAATCCCGGATCGCCCCCGTTCGCCGGGCCGCGTACCTCGCTCGCGTCGCCGAATACGCCAAGGCCGGCATGGTCGACGGCCTCGTCGACACGGGCTGGGCGGAGTCAGCCGTCTCCTGACCCCCCTTTCGGGAACTTAACTAACGTCACTCCAGCAACAACCGAATGTCAACAGTGCCGGACCACGGATGGACCGGTTCTACAAGCCCACATCACGGAGGAAATCACCATGGGTATGTCAATCAACACCAACATCGCGGCGAACAACTCGTACCGCAACCTCACGAACACGCAGAACGACCTGTCCAAGTCGCTGGAGAAGCTCTCCAGCGGTCTTCGCATCAACCGCGCAGCGGATGACGCGGCAGGCCTCGCGATCTCTGAGGGCCTCAAGTCGCAGGTCGGTGGCCTCACGGTCGCCTCCCGCAACGCGCAGGACGGCATCTCGGTCATCCAGACCGCTGAAGGCTCGCTCTCCGAGGTCCACACGATCCTGCAGCGCATGCGTGACCTCGCTGTCCAGGCCGGTAACGACTCGAACAACTCGACCTCGCGCGCCGCGATCACCACTGAGGTGTCCGCGCTCACGACCGAGCTCGGTCGCATCGCCGCCGGAACGGACTTCAACGGCACCAAGCTGCTCGACGGCTCGGCCTCGACCCTGAGCTTCCAGGTGGGCGCCAACGGCGACGCGGCGAGCCGCATCGCGGTCAACCTCACCAACATCGCGGGTCTGGCCACCGGCCTCACCACGGGCGGCGCTGGCGCGAAGTTCGACGTGGTCACCCCGACCGCGGTCACCGGTGCCCAGCAGTTCACGGTCACCGAGGGCACCACCGACACCACGCTGAGCGTCACGCTCGGTGCGGCCGGCACCTACAAGACGGTGCAGGACGTCGCGAACGCCCTCAACAACGACACCGGCTTCAAGTCGAAGCTCAACGCCACGGTGAACCAGAACAACCAGCTCGTCGTGAGCTCGCTCACCGGCGGCGCGGTCGTCGGTGGCGCCACCGCAGGCACCGACGCATCGGCCGGTACCGGATTCGGTGCCAGCTCCGCTGTCGCCGGCGGCGTGCTCAACTTCACCAACGCGACCACGTCGGCTGCCGCCATCACGGCGATCGACGCGCGCATCTCGTCGGTGTCGACCGCTCGCGCCGACCTCGGTGCACAGCAGAACCGCTTCGAGAGCGTCATCCGCAACCTGGCAGTCTCGAAGGAGAACCTGTCGGCGGCCGGATCGCGCATCCGCGACACGGACATGGCTGAGGAGATGGTCAAGTACACGCGTGCCAACATCCTGCAGCAGGCCGGCACCGCGATGCTGGCCCAGGCCAACCAGAGCACCTCTGGCATCCTGCAGCTCCTGCGCTAGTCCCAGTCGCACAACTGAACTGAACTAACGCACATCCTCCGGTGGTGGCGGGGGAGGGCCTTCGGGTCCTGCCCCGTCACCCCGGTGGGTGGCTACCCGATGAGGAGAGGACACCATGGGTTCACTTGCTATTGACGGCCTCGTCAGCGGCCTGAACACCACCGACCTCATCAACCAGCTGATGACCGTGGAGTCGCAGCCGCAGACGCTGCTCAAAGCCAAGGTCACCACCACCCAGACCCTCGTGAGCGCCTTCCAGAGCCTCAACACGTCGGTCGCCTCGCTCGCGTCGTTCGCCAAGGCCACGGCCCTCCCGACCGCGACCAATCTCTTCTCCACCACCTCGAGCGCCACGAGCGTGACCGTCACCGCCGGTAACGGCGCCGCTCCCGGCCAGCTCGACCTGAGCGTCACGTCCACGGCGAAGACGCAGGTCTCGGTCACTGCGGCCATGACCGCGTGGCCCGACAGCCCCGCGACGTTCACCGTCGTCAAGGCCGACGGCACCAAGGTCGAGATCACCGCAGCCTCGACGGCGATGTCCGACATCGCGGATGCCATCAACGCCTCGTCCGCCGGGGTCAAGGCCACCAGGGTCGCCGCGGGCACGAGCGGCGCAGACCCGCAGTACCGCCTCCAGCTCAGCTCCGCGGCGACGGGTGCCGACGGTGCCTTCCAGGTCTTCCGCGGCAGCGCGGCGGAGGTCACCGCGGGCACCGCCACGAACCTCCTCACCGCGACCGGCGCCGCGACGGTGCAGGCCGCGAGCGACGCGTCCGTGACGCTGTGGGCCGGAACCGCCGCCGAGCAGGTCATCACCTCGAAGACGAACACCTTCACCGACCTCCTGCCGGGCGTCAACGTCACCGTCTCGAAGGTCGAGGCGTCGCCCGTCTCGATCACGATCGCCAAAGACACCGCGGCCGTCGGCAAGCTCGCCGAGAACCTCGTGGGCAACCTCACCTCCGTCTTCAACTTCATCGCGAGCAAGTCCACGGTGACCCAGGGCACGGATGCCTCGGGCAAGGCCACCACGTCGGCGGGAGTCTTCACCGGCAACTCGTCGGTGCGCGACGTGAACGCGCAGATCATGACCGCCGCCACCGCCCCGGTGAACGGCAAGTCGCCCTCCGCGATCGGCATCTCGATCACGAAGGACGGCGGCATCACGTACGACTCCGCCAAGTTCCAGGCCGCGCTCGCCGACGACCCCGCGGGCACTCAGGCCATGCTGCAGACCATCTCCGATCGCGTCGCGACGGCGGCCGACGCCGCGTCGAACCAGTACACGGGCTCGCTCACGCAGGTGATCACGGGCCAGCAGTCGTCGCTCAAGTCGCTCGGCGACCAGATCGACAGCTGGGATGTGCGCCTCGCCTCGCAGCGCGCGGGCCTCGAGCGCACCTACTCGGCCCTCGAGGTCTCGCTCAGCAATCTCCAAGCCCAATCAAGCTGGCTGACATCACAGCTCGCTGCACTCTCATCGGGGACCAGCTCATGACCATGACCCAGGATCCGCGCCTCGCACGGGCGCAGTACAACCAGGACGCGATCCTCTCCGCGTCGCCCGGCCGGCTGCTCACCATGCTGTTCGACAGGCTCATGCTCGATCTGCAGCGCGCAGAGGCCGCGCAGTCCGAGCAGGACTGGAACCGGGCATCCGGCTACCTCATCCACGCGCAGGACATCGTGGCCGAGCTCGCGGGCACGCTCGACGTCGAGCGCTGGGACGGCGGGCAGAACCTGCTCGCGATCTACCTGTTCTCCTCGACGAAGCTCGTGAGCGCCAACGTCGAGCACTCCATCGAGCGCACGCGGGAGGTCATCGCGATCATGGAGCCGCTGCGCCAGACCTGGCACGAGGCCGCCGCGATCGTCGCTCAGCAGTCCATCGCCCAGCACGCGGGTACCGGCACCGGAGACCTTGGCTTTGCCTGATCGCGAGGAGATCAACGCCTCGTGGCGCATGATCCTGGGTGAGCTGGAAGGCGATCTCGCGCGTCTGAAGTCGGGCGAGGTGCTCGAAGACGGCGGTCGCATCGCGTCGGCCGACTGGTCGCCGCCCACCATCGTCGGGCCGCTGCCCGACGAGTACGCACACACGGTGCGGGATCTCATCGACCAGCAGCGCATCGCCATCGAGGCCCTCGACGAGGCGCGCCGCAAGACGGGCGAGCACTTGGCTGCCGTCCGGGCAGCCGAGCCCGTGCGCGGCCATCAGTCGGCCTACCTCGACGTCGAAGGTTAAAGCTCAACCCGAAGCGTTTTTGCACAAACTGCTAACGCGCCTGCCGGAAGCGCCGATAGGTACAACAGAGCACGGATAGCTCAACTATTTCATGGCCACGGATCGGCCGTCTTTTCCTTTCACCCTGGAACGGATGCCGTGTTCGATTCGGTCACCTTCAACGCACTCTCCAGTGCACTGGATGGTCTCTCGGCGCGCCAGCGTGCGATCGCGAACAACATCGCGAACGTGAATACCCCGGGCTACCAGGCCCAGCGCGTCTCCTTCGAGGAGGCCCTCGCCAAGTCGGTCGCCGAGGGCAGCGGCGTCGTCGCCCCCACGACCAAGGCGTCTCTCGACCCCACGCGCACCGACGGCAACAACGTCAACCTCGACACCGAGACTCTCTCGAACATCGACACCGTGCTGCGCTTCCAGTTCGCGTCCAACGCGACGAGCGCCCAGTTCAACTACGTGCGTGCAGCGCTGGGAGGCAACTGATGTCCGGAGGTAACTCATGAGCACCGATGCCATCGCCATCGCTGGCACCGCGCTCACCGTGCACCGCAAGTGGCTCGACGCCGTCTCCGACAACATCGCGAACATCAACACCGTGCGCGCGAGTTCGGACGAGGCGTTCCGCGCCCACTACGTCATCGCCGAGGCCGGCGAGGGCACGACCGGCGTCTACGTCAAGGGTGGCGCGTACGGCAGCGCCGAGGGCCGCATGGTCTACGAGCCCGACCACCCCCTCGCCGACGACAAGGGCTACGTGCGCTACCCCGACATCGACCTCGGCCAGCAGATGAGCCAGCTGATCATGGCGCAGCGCGGCTACGAGGCGAACGCCGCCGTGGTCGACCGCGCGAAGACCACCTACGAAGCAGCTATCCAGATCGGCAGAAGCTAATGGTCCTCCCCGTCTCGGCCGTGGCCTCCGTCGCCCCCACGAGCTACCTCGACACGACGATGACGACGTCGGGCACCACGGGTGCCGCCGACTTCGGCTCGACCCTCGCCGGCGCGGTCGACAATCTGCAGCAGCTGCAGTCCACCTCAGACACGCTCGCCATCAAGGCGGTCACCGGTGACCTCAACGACATCCACCAGGCCACCATCGCCGCCACGCGCGCCCAGGTGACCATGGAGGTCGTCGCGGCCGTTCGCAACAAGGGCGTCGAGGCGTTCAACGAGATCATGAGAATGCAGGCCTGATGCCCAAGGAAGTCTCCGCCGCGTTCGGCCGGATCACCCACGCGCTGCGCGAGTTCACGGTCGGCCAGCGCACCATCGCGATCATCGGCGTCGCCGTGCTCGTGGTGGGCGCCATCGCGCTCGGCGCCTGGTTCACGCGCTCCACGTACTCGCCGCTGTTCTCGGGCCTGAGCGGCTCCGACGCGAGCGCCATCGTCGACCAGCTCGACGCCGACGGCGTCTCGTACCAGCTCACCGACGGCGGCCAGACGATCCTCGTGCCCGACTCCGAGGTCAACTCGGCCCGTCTGAAGGCGGCGGCTGCCGGCCTGCCCAGCCTCGACAACGGTGGTTACGCCCTCCTCGACGCGATGGGCGTCACGGCGTCGGAGTTCCAGCAGAACGTCACGTACAAGCGCGCGATCGAGGGCGAGCTCGCCTCGACCATCGAGTCGATCAAGGGCGTGCGCACCGCATCCGTCAAGCTCGCGATCCCCGAGAAGTCGGTGTTCGTCTCCGAGAAGCAGAACCCGACGGCGTCGGTCTTCATCGACACCGAGTCCGGCGTCACCCTCTCGACCGACCAGGTGCAGGCCATCACCCACCTCACGGCGGCCTCGGTCGACGGGCTCACGCCCGAGAACGTCTCCGTGGTCTCCGCCGACGGCACCGTGCTCTCGGCGGTCGGAACCGGCACGACGGGCAACACCGACCAGCAGGCCTCGACCTACGAGGACAGGGTGCGCTCCGCCGTGCAGACGATGCTCGATCGCGTCGTCGGCGTCGGCAACGCGACGGTCGCCGTCGCCGCGAGCATGAGCCTCAACTCCGGGCAGCGCGTCGAGGAGACCTTCACGACCCCCGAGGGCGACCCGGCCCTCACCGAGGACACCTCGACCCAGACGTACTCGGGTGACGCCGCCGCCAACCAGACCGGCGTGCTCGGCGCCGACAGCATCGCCGTGCCCACGGACACGACCGGCACGACCACCGGCAACGGCTACACGTCCGAGAGCTCGACGAAGACCAACGCCATCAACAAGGTCACCGAGACCACGCAGATCCCGGCGGGCCAGATCGAGCGCCAGACCATCTCGGTGGCCGTCGACAAGGAGGCCGCGGCGGGCATGTCCGCAGCCACGCTCGAGGGACTCGTCGCGGCCGCGGCGGGCATCGACGAGGACCGCGGCGACTCGGTCAAGGTAGAGCTCGTGGCCTTCGCGAAGGTCGACAGCGGCACGGCAGCGACGGCCCTCGACGAGGCCCGCGCGTCGGAGCTGCAGAGCAGCATCACCCAGATCATCACGACGGCGGTGCCCGTCGTCGGCGTCATCATCGTGCTCGTCATCATCATGAGCGGCCTGCGCCGCAGCGCCAAGCGCCGCGAGAAGCAGGGCGAGACGGACCTCGGCGAGATGACCCAGGTGCGCGACCCGCTCGAAGCAGCACAGGCGCAGGCGCTCGATTCCGCGGCCGCCGGGTCTGGCGTGCTCCCGCCCGCGCAGCCCCTCGTCGCCGGCCCGTCGGCCTTCGCGAACTTCGGCCCCGACCTCGACGAGCCCGGCGTGGAGCGCATGCGCCAGGAGCTCGACAGCCTCGCCGCCGCGAGCCCCGAGCGCATGGCCGAGCACCTGCGCACGCTCATGGATGACAGGAGCCGTGCGTGAGCACCATGACCGGCATGGAGACGGCGGCGCTCGTCATCATGCAGATGTCGCCCGGCCACGCCGCGCAGGTCATGCGCCAGTTCTCCGAGGCCGAGGCCGAGGAGATCGCCGCCGAGATCATCCGGCTGCGCAAGGTCGAAGACGGCCACGCCGAAGCGGCGATCACAGAATTCCACGCCCGTACCCGAAGCGGGCGTGCGGATACCCGGGGCGGCCGCGACGCGGCGGCCCTCCTGCTCGAGTCAGCGTTCGGAGAGGAGCGTGCGGCGGGCCTCATCGACCGCGCCGTCTCCTCGGCCGGGGGCCACTCCTTCGAGTTCATGGACAGCGTCGACCCCTCGCACGTCTCCCGTGTCCTCGATGGGGAAGCCCCCGGCACGATCGCGCTCGTGCTCGCCCACCTGAGGCCGGAGGTCGCCTCCCATGTGCTCGGGACCTTCAGCACGAGCATCCGGGCCGACATCGCGCAGGCGCTCGCGACCATGGGCACCCCGAACCCCGAGATCGTCGAGATCGTCGCCGAGACGCTGCGCCAGCGCATCCGGTCGGCCGTCGCACCCGCGGACTCGACGGAGGTGACGGGCGGTGTGCAGCCCCTCGTCGACATCGTCAAGCGCTCGGATGTCGCGGCCGAGTACGAGCTGCTCGAGGAGATCGAGCGGCGCGACCCGGCGCTGGCGGAGGAGATGCGCTCGCGCATGCTCAACTTCGGCGACCTCGTGAAGTTCGAGGACCGGGATGTGCAGCAGATCATCCGGGGCCTCGACGCCACGGCGCTCGCGACGGCCCTGCACGGCGCTGACGAGGCGATCGCGGAGCTGGTGCGCGCCAACATGTCGGAGCGCAACCGCGAACTGCTCGACGACGAGATCACGCTGCTCACCAAGGTGCGCAAGACCGCGGTCATCGAGGCCCGCGCCGAGATCGTCAAGGCCATGAGGGAGCTCGAGTCGTCGGGCGCCATCGCCATCAAGGAGGAGGGCGACGGGGAGTCGGCGGAGGACGAGGACGCCGATGTCGCCTGAGCCCGCCTTCTCGCCCCTGAGCTTCCCCGCCCTGCCCGGCCAGCAGACCGACGAGCGGGACAGCATCCGCGGGCACGCCGCCGGTTACGCAGCGGGCCGCAAGAAGGCGGATGCCGAGATCGCCGCGCTGCGCGAGACACTGCGCACGGAGTCGGCGCGCCTGCGCGAGGCGGCCAACGCCGAGATCCAGGCCGCACTCGACGGCCTCGAGCGCGCCGCCGCCGAGTTCCGAGCGCGGCAGATCCCCGCGCTGCTCTCCGTCGACGCGTCGATCGCGGCGGCCGCCCTCGAGCTCGCCGAGACCATCGTCGGCCGCGAGCTCGCCACGGGGGAGGGGTCGGCGCGCGCGGCGCTCGAGCGGGCCTCCCTCGAGCCGGTGCCCGCCGGGAGCACGGTGCGACTCAACCCGCAGGACATCGCGGTCATCATCGCCGGCAGCACGCCGCCACCCACTCTCGAGCTCGTGCCCGACTACTCGCTCGAGCGCGGCGATGCCGTCGTCGACCTCGCGCACGGCTCGCTCGACGCACGCGTCTCCGCCGCGCTGGAGCGCGCACGCACCGCCCTGGCGGAGGGCGCAGCGTGACCGCCACGATCTTCCGCCCCGGCCGCCTCGACGCCATGCTCGAGGCCGCGCGGCCCGAGCGCATCGGCTCCGTGACGTCGGTGGCCGGTCTGCGCATCGACATCCGCGGCCTCGAGGCGAGCATCGGCGACGTGGTCGTGATCGGCGAGACCGCGCGCGCCGAGGTGGTCGCGGTGGCGACGGGCGTGCTCACCGCCATGCTGCTCGACCCGGTCGAGAACCTCGCGTCGGGCACCCCCGTGCGCACGCGCCGCACCCGGATGCTCGTCCCGACCGGTCGCGGACTGCTCGGCCGCGTGCTCGACGGAATGGGCCGCCCCATCGACGGCAAGGGTCCGCTCGTGGCCGACGCGTGGGTGCCCGTGGACAACGACGTGCCGCCCGCGCTCGACCGCGCGCGCATCGACACCCCGCTCTCGCTCGGCGTCCGTGCCCTCGACACCCTGGCGACCGTCGGGCGCGGCCAGCGCATGGGCCTGTTCGCGGGCTCCGGCGTGGGCAAGTCGTCGCTCATGTCGATGATCGCGCGCGGCTCCGATGCCGAACTCAGCGTCATCGCCCTCGTCGGTGAGCGCGGCCGCGAAGTCCGCGAGTTCCTCGAGGACGACCTCGGGGAGGAGGGGCTGGCGCGCTCCGTCGTCGTGGTCTCCACCGCCGACGCCCCCGCACTGCTGCGCGTGCGCGCGGCGTTCACCGCGACGCGCATCGCCGAGTCGTTCCGCGACCACGGCTCGCACGTCATGCTCATGATGGACTCCCTCACCCGCGTGGCCTTCGCGCAGCGCGAGATCGGGCTCTCCGTCGGCGAGCCCCCGGCCACGCGCGGCTACCCGCCGTCGGTGTTCGGCCTCCTCGGCCGCCTGCTGGAGCGCGCGGGCACCGCCGAGCACGGCTCGATCACCGGCATGTACACGGTGCTCGTCGAGGGCGACGACCACAACGAGCCGATCGCCGACGCCGTGCGCTCGATCCTCGACGGCCACATCGTGCTCGACCGCAAGCTCGCGCTCGCCGGTCACTTCCCGGCCATCGACGTGCTCGCGTCGGTGTCGCGGGTGGCGTCGCGGGTCTCCAGCTCCGAGAACCGGGCGGTCGCGGCATCCCTCAAGAAGGTGCTGGCCGCGCGCATGAGCGCGCAGGACCTGCTCGACGTCGGCGCCTACCAGCCCGGTTCGAACCCCCTCGTCGATGCCGCGGTCGGCCACCAGGCCGAGATCGAGCACTTCCTCCAGCAGGACATGCACGACCTCACTCCGCAGGATGAGGCGTGGGCGCGGCTCTCGCACATCACGCGCTCCTTCGCGAACGGGGCCGCGGCATGAGCGCCCAGTTCTCGCTCGCCGGCCTGCTGCGCCTGCGCAAACTCGAGGAGGACCAGCGCGCCGTCGAGCTCAACTCGGCCCGGGATCGCGAGGCGGTGGGTGCTGCCCGCACCCGCCGCATCCGCAGCGCCCTCGCCGAGGGTGCGCACGAGGACCCGACGGCGCACGCGTCGCTCGCCTCGATCGCCGCCACGCGCGCGAGCTCGGCGACCATGCTCTCCGAGCTCGGTGAGCTTGACCGCCAGAACGCCGAAGCGGTCGAGCAGGCCGCGGCGGCGCACGCCGACGCGCACCGCAAGACCCTGGGCCTCGAGAAGCTCGAGGAGCGCCACGAGGAGCAGCAGCGCGTCGAGGAGCTCCGCCAGGAGCAGCTGCTGCTCGACGACCTGTCGTCGCGTGCCTGGCACGCCGCCCACGGGGAGGAGGCGCCATGACCGTCGACGCGGTATCGCTGCAGGCGATCCAGGCCACCTTCGCGCAGCTCACGCCCTCGAAGACCACGAACTCGCAGGAGCTCTTCGCCAAGCTCATCGCCGCTCTGCAGGCGCAGGACACGGCGGCGAGCGCCGCACCGGAAACCACGGCCACCGGTGCCGGCATCGTCTCCGCCGCCGAGAGCTACGAGGGCGTGCCCTACGTCTTCGGCGGAACGAGCCGAGACGGCATCGACTGCACCGGCCTCGTGCAGAAGGCGCTCGGCGATGCCGGGATCACCGTCGGCCGCAGCATGGACGAGCAGATGACGGCGGGCACCGAGGTGGGCAAACTCGCCGACGCGAAGCCCGGCGACCTGATCGTGCTCGACGGTGGCGCCCACATCGTGATCTACGCGGGCAACGGCAACGTCATCCACGCGCCGTACGAGGGCCGCACGGTCACCGAGCAGAAGGCGTGGTTCGACGACTCCGACATCGTGACGATCCGCCGCGTCGCCCCCGATGCATCGACGTCCACCGCGACGTCGTCGTCGCTCACGAGCTTCAGCACCGGAACCACCTCGATCAGCGAGGCCCTCCAGTCCCTCATCAACGCGCAAGCCGCAATTCTCGCCAGGAGCATCTCATGAGCACCGTAGCCCCGAGCGCCCCGGCGCCCGTCGTCGTCGACGCGTCGGCATCCGGTGCGAAGGGGGAGTCGGCAGACCCGGCCGCCTTCGCCGCCGAGTTCGAGACCGCCCTCGGCGAGCTCACCGCGGCGACGACCGCACCCGCGGATGCTGCCACGGCCGCCCTCCCCACGGACACCACGGCCGAGACCGCCGCAACGCCGACTCCCGCCGCTGCACCCGTCGAGCTCCCCGGAGCCGCAGTCGCCCCCGCCCCCGCCCCCGCCCCCGCCCTCCCGTCACAAATGACGGAGACCGCACCCGTTGTGGAACCCGTCGTTGCGGAAGCAGCGGCACCCGCGGCCCCGATCTCCGTCATTTCCGACGAAGCGCAGGCCGGCGCCGCGACCGCCGCTGAGGTCACCCCCGAGGTCGCCGTGGCCGTTGCCGCGGCCACCCCCGACAGCGACGCCGACAGCGACACCGACGAGACCACGGATGCCCCCGCCGACGCTCCCGTGACCGCCGACGCCGCCCCCGCGCTCGCCGCAGCGCTCCCGCTCCCGCTTCCCGCTCCCGTGCAGGCCCAGCCCGCACCGGTGGCGATCACTGCCGAGGAGCCCGCGCCCCTGACCGTGACGGCCGCGGCGTCTAACCCCGCCGCCGACGCGCCCGCCGCTGCGGCGAAGGACACCGCGCCCGCCGCCCCGGCTCCCGTGGCGGTCGCGCCGCCCGCCCCCGCGGTTGCCGCCCCCTCAGCCCCCGACGAGGTCGCGGCACCCGCTGCGCCGGCCCGCGCCCAGGCGCCCGACCTCGTCGGACAGCTCGCCCGCCCGTTGCACGGGCTGCGCTCGTTCGGCGACGGAACGCACATCATCACGGTGCGCGTGACCCCCGACAACCTCGGCCCCGTCGCCGTGCGCGCGCACGTGAGCGGCGACAGCATGCGCATCGAGCTCGTCGCCCCGACCGACCAGGCCCGTGAGGCGATCAAGTCGATCCTGCCCGACCTGCGGCGCGACCTCTCCGGTGCCGGTGGCCAGGCGACGCTCGACCTGTCGTCGGGCAACCAGCCCTCGGGGCGCGAGAGCGCTCCGCGGGAGGCCCCCGCACAGGCGCGCGTGAGCGAGTCGGGTGCCGCGGCACCGGCCGCGCGCATCCGTTCAGCACTCCGCTCAGACGCCGGTCTCGACGTCCTCGCATGATCACCGAACAGGAAGGACGCCGATGACCAGCCCCATCGACTCGATAGTCAACAACAGCAATGTCGAGGTGCCCGCCGCCATCACCGCCGCGCAGAACTCGGCGAAGCAGAAGATGGACGGCCAGATGTTCATGCAGCTGCTCGTCGCCCAGCTGCGCGCGCAGGATCCGAGTTCGCCCATGGACACCAACGCGATGATGACGCAGACCGCGCAGCTCGCGAGCATGGAGCAGCTCACCACGATGTCGAACCTGTCGCAGGAGTCGTTCTCGCTGCAGATGCGCGTCGCGGCCTCCGCCCTCATCGGCAAGGAGGTCGGCTACGTCGACTCCGACGGCACCACCAAGAAGGGCATCGCGAGCGCGGTGTCGTTCGCCGACTCCGTACCCACCGTCACCATCGGTGACAAGTCCATCCGCCTCGACGCCATCTCCGGCGTCACCACCGCTTCCTAGCTCCACCCCAACGAAAGGCACATCATGCTTCGCGCACTCTACTCAGCGATCTCGGGACTCCGCTCCCACCAGACGATGCTCGACGTGACGGGTAACAACATCGCCAACGTCAACACCACCGGGTTCAAGGCCTCGGCCACCCAGTTCCAAGACACGCTCTCGCAGCTCACGCGCGGCGCGAGCGGTGCGCAGGCCGAGTCGGGCGGCTCGAACCCCGCGCAAATCGGACTCGGTGTGCAGGTCGCCGCGATCTCGACCAACTTCTCCCAGGGCTCGGCGCAGGCGACGGGCCGCTCGACCGACATGATGATCTCGGGCGACGGATTCTTCGTGGTGCAGTCCGGCGGAGAGACCCTGTACACCCGTGCCGGCTCCTTCTCCTTCGATGCCGGCGGACGCCTGGTCACACCCGATGGCGCGCTCGTGCAGGGCTGGACCGCCGTGAACGGGGTCGTGCCCACCACGGGCGGGGCGACGGGCAACATCACCCTGCCGCAGAACGCCGTGGCCCCCGCGATCGCGACGACGTCGGTGACCATGACGGGCAACCTCCCGGCGGGCACCGCCGTGGGCGACGTGCTCACGCGCGACGTCGATGTGTACGACGCGACCGGCGCCTCGCGCACGGTGTCGATGGAGTTCACGCGCACCGCGACCGGCTGGAACACGAAGGCCACCGACGGCGCGACGGTCTCCACCGGCGCCCTCGTCTACAACGCGGCGGGCAAGGTCTCCTCCGGCGGCACCCTCACGGTCAACGGCATCGCCATCGACCTGAGCACGACCACCGGATTCGCCGACCTCAACACCATCGCGGCGAGCAAGCAGGACGGCCGCGAGCCCGGCACGCTGCAGTCGTTCTCGCTCTCGAAGGACGGCACGCTCATCGGGTCGTTCAGCAACGGCTCGACCGAGGCCATCGCACGCATCGCGCTCGCGACCTTCGTCAACCCGGGCGGCCTCGAGAAGGCTGGCGGCTCCACCTACCGCACGTCGATCAACTCCGGCGGCGCGACCCTCGGCACCGCGGGTACCGGCGGCATCGGCTCGCTCATGGGTGGCGCGCTCGAGATGTCGAACGTCGATCTGTCGCAGGAGTTCACCAACCTGATCGTCGCCCAGCGCGGCTTCCAGGCCAACGCCCGCATCATCACCACGTCCGATGAGGTACTGCAGGAGCTCACGAACCTGAAGCGCTAACCGCCGCGTCCCCAGTATTGGGGTACAACCGTGACCCCGAACGGGGTACGCGGGTGAACTAACACGTTTACCTCCCCCGCCGAGAGTGGTGAGTACGCCGACTATTCCGTCGGCCCAATGGGGGAGTCATCATGATCGTGGTAACGCGACTCAACAACACGCGCTTCGCGGTCAACCCTGACCTCATCGAGCGCATCCAGTCCAGCCCGGACACGACGCTGACGCTGGTCGGGGGGACCAGCTACATCGTCACCGAGACCATGGACGAGGTCATCGAGATGATCGCGGCCTACCGCGCCGGGGTCATCGCCCGCGCCCGGGCCATGCCGACCTTCGACGGGCCGGGTACCTCACTCGGCGTCGTGCCGTTCGACCGCGCGGAGCGCGTGCCCTCCGGGGGGCGCTGATGGATCCCGCAACCATAATCGGCATCGTCATCGCCTTCGGGGCGCTCTTGGCGATGATGACCATGGAGGGCGCGTCGATCAACGCGATCCTCTTGCCGGCACCAATGGTCCTCGTGTTCGGCGCGACGATCGCGGTCGGCATCGCGTCGACGACCGTTCCCGACGCCATCCAGGCCGTCAAGTCGCTTCCGCGCGCCTTCAAGGGCGTGAAGTACAAGCCGCAGGCGACGATCGACCAGCTCGTCGAGCTCGCCGAGGTCGCGCGCCGGCAGGGACTGCTCGCCCTCGAGCAGGAGGCCGACAAGATCGACGACGAGTTCCTGAAATCGGCACTTCAGGGTGTCGCCGACGGCATGGACGCCGAAGATCTCGCGATCATGCTCGAAGACCAGGTCGCCACGCGCGAGCGCGCCGCCCGCCAGGCCGCCAAGTTCTTCACGTCGATGGGCGGCTACGCGCCCACGATCGGCATCATCGGCACGGTCGTCTCGCTGACGCACGTGCTCGAGAACCTCTCGGACCCCGGATCCCTCGGCCACTCGATCGCGGCGGCCTTCGTCGCCACCCTGTGGGGCGTGCTGTCCGCCAACTTCCTGTGGCTGCCCATCGGCACGAGGCTCATCCGCCTCGTCGAGCTCGACGTGCAGCGCATGACCATCATCGTGGAGGGCATCCTCGCCCTGCAGGCCGGCAACCAGCCGCGCGTCGTGGGCGAGCGCCTCCGTGCCCTCGTTCCCGCGCACTCGCTGGGCAAGCCAGAGAAACTGGCGAAGGCAGCATGAGCAGAAAGGGTCGTGGGCACAAGGGGGGTGCTCACGACGAGGGCCACGCCGACGAGCGCTGGCTGGTCTCCTACGCCGACATGATCACCGTACTCATGTGCCTGTTCCTCGTGCTGTTCGCGATGTCGAGCATCGACGCCGACAAGTACGCCCAGCTCAAGGACTCGCTCGCGACGGGCTTCGGCACGACGCCGAGCACCGAGGTCGACTCCGCGGTCGGCGTCATCGTCGACCCCAACCTCGTCGACTCGGAGGGAATCGGCTTCACGGCCTCCGATACCAAGGACGCGAAGGCGAAGGAGGCCGCCAAGAAGGAGGTCGCCGAGTTCGACGCGCTCGTCAAGGAGATCACGGCCAATCTCGCGGCGCAGGGGCTGCAGGACCAGGTGAGCTTCGCCATCGACGAGCGCGGCCTCACGGTCAAGCTCCTGGGTGGTCAGACCTACTTCGCGGGCGACAGCGCCGCTCTGCAGTCCACGGCCATCACCGCGATCGATGCGGTCGGCGCCGCCCTCACGGGCATCCCGAACCACGTCTCCGTCGAGGGCCACATCGACCCGTACGGCCAGGGCTCGCCCGCGCTCAACGACTGGGAGCTCGCGGGTGCCCGCAGCACGGCGGTGCTCCGCAGGCTCGTCGAGACCGGGGTCATCGCGCCCGAGCGCATCTCGTCCACGAGCTACGGCGGCGTGCATCCGGAGGTCGCCGAGGAATCGGCGCTCAACCGCCGCGTCGACATCGTCGTGCTCACGGAACTGGACGGCGCCACCGCCTCGCTCATCCCGGGGGTGGTCGCCGGAACCGGGTGAGGCGCGCCCGGAAAAACGGGCGGGGAGATTTACTAACGCGGTCGGTGCACCGACCGATAGTTCGGCGTGTGACGAATCAGCTGGTGTCGGGCGTACCCACGCGCACCGCTGAGCCGGAACCCTACGACTTCTCCCGCCCCACGCGACTGCCGCGCGAACAGTCCGCGGAACTGCTGCGCGGCATGGACTCGTTCTCCCGCTCGTGGATGACCGAGCTCTCCGCGAAACTGCGTGCGGACTGCAGCCTCACCGTGACGGGCGTCTCGCTCGTACCCTACGAGGACTACGTCGCGACCCTGCCCGAGTCGGCGGCGCTCATCCTGCTCTCCATGGACACCGTGCTCGCGCGGGGCATCATGCAGTTCCCGCTCGCGGGGAGCCTCGGCTGGGCGGAACGGATGCTCGGCGGCGCCCGCACCGGCGAGATCGCCGAGCGGCCGTACTCCCCGATCGAGCAGGCGCTCGTCGGAAAGCTGGTCACGGGAGCGCTCGCGACGATGGCGTACAGCGTCGGCGCCGCCTTCCCCCAGAACGTGAAGGTCGACCGAATCGAGTACACGCCGCAAGCCGCCAAGGCTGCGGGGCCGCAGGATGCGACGATCGTGACCACGCTCGAACTGACAGTCGACGGCACGACCTCCCTCATCACGTTCGCCCTCCCGGCGGACGCGCTCGCGAGGGCAACGGACGAGTCGGCGCACGCCAGTGACGGCGAGCCCCTCGATCTCATGCTCTCCCACCTCGCGGACGTTCCCGTGCGGGTCGCGCTGCAGTTCCAGCCGACGCGGGTGCGGCCTGAGGTGGTGCTCGCCCTCGCCGAGGGTGACCTCATCCGCATGACCCATTCGAAGAACCGCCCGCTCAACTTCGCAGTCGAAGGCCAGATCATGGCCAAGGCCGCGGTGGGAGCGAGCGGATCGCAGCTCGCCTGCGTGATCGTCGATACCCAGGAGACCCCATGAACCCGACAGCGCAGTCCAGCACCGCGGTGCCCGCGGCCAGTGCGACGCGTGACTACGCAATGCAGGTGGCAGCGGTCGAAGCACTCGCGGATGCCCTTCCCGGCGCCGAGCGCCCGACTGTCGTGAACCACCCGGACCCCGAGCAGCTCTCCGGCCCCTTCTCGGTCGCCCTCGCCGCCGAGTTCGTCGGAGTGCGCTCGGCCGATATCGCCCTCGTGCTCAACGACCGCACCGTGCTGGCCGAGGCAGCGGGCGTCGACGAGGCGCTGGCCGAGCCCGCCGAACTCGTGCGCCCCGCCATCGAGGCCGCGAGCGCGACACTCGGCGTGGGTGTGCTCGGCGACATCACCGAGGCCGATGCGTCGGCGCTCGTCGCAGCCACGGGCACCGCCGTCTTCGAGCTCACCACCGCTGCCGGTTCCATCGGCTGGTTCGCCATCCGCCTGCACGCGACGGCGATCTCGTCCACGCCCGCACCCGCAGCACCGACGACGGGCAACCTCTCGCGTATCAGCAACGTCGAGATGGCGCTTACCGTCGAGATCGGCCGCACTCGCATGGCCGTGCGCGACCTCCTCGCCCTCGAGCCCGGCGCCGTCGTCGAGCTCGATCGCTCGGCGGGCACTCCCGCCGACATCCTGCTCAACGGCAAGCTCATCGCCCACGGCGATGTCGTCGTCGTCGACCAGGACTACGCCGTGCGCATCACCAAGATCCTCGACAACCCCGAGGCAACTCTCTAGTGGACACTCTGTTCCTCGCCCTGCGCGTCATCCTGTCGCTCGCGGCAGTGCTCGGGGTCATCTGGTACGCGCAGCGCAAGATCAGCAAGGGCACGCGCGCCAAGCAGGGCAAGACCATCACGGTCGTCGGCAGGCAGGGCGTGGGCGCCAAGGCGTCCGTCGCCGTGATCGATGTCGACGGAAAGCGGTTCCTGCTGGGAGTCACCGAGCACTCGGTGAACATCCTGCACACATCGGACACGCCCGAGGCACCCGCCGAGGCGTTTTCACGAGTCCTCACGGAAGAGGGCGGCGATGTGGCGGTAGAGGCGGTGAAACCCGTGGGCAGTAGTACTGCGCTCGCCGGGTCGATCCTCTCGGCCGACACCTGGCGTCGCGCGTTCGCCAGCCTCAAACCGTGAGGCCGGGCACGGCCCTCCGCACCGGTGGTGCGGTGCTGGTCGCCGCTGCGCTCACCTTCGCCCTCACGGGCGCCGCCGCCGTTCCCGCGGACGACACGATCCCCACGCCGACACCTACTGACCCGGTTACCGGAGTCGTCGACGGCATCGTGAACGTGGGGATCAACGGGCCTGACGGCTCGCCGGCATCGTCGATCATCATCCTGCTCGGCATCACGCTGCTGTCGATCGCGCCCGCGATCCTGCTGATGATGACCTCGTTCACGAAGATCTTCATCGTGCTCGCCATGACGCGCAACGCCCTCGGGCTCACGTCGATCCCGCCCACGCAGGTGCTTGCCGGCCTCGCACTGTTCCTGTCGATCTTCATCATGTGGCCGACCCTCGCCGACATCAACACCGCCGCGGTGCAGCCCTACCTCGACGGCCAGATCGACTTCCAGGGTGCCATCGATGCGGCGTCGGGCCCGCTGCGCACGTTCATGCTCGCGCACACGCGCGAAGAGGACCTCGGGCTCATGACCCGCGCCGCCGACCTGAGCAACCCCGACTCGCCCGACACGGTGCCGCTGCAGACCCTCATCCCGGCCTTCATGATCTCGGAGCTGCGCGCCGGCTTCATCATCGGGTTCGTCATCTTCGTGCCGTTCCTCGTCATCGACCTCGTCGTCTCCGCGGGCCTCATGGCGATGGGCATGATGATGCTCCCGCCCGTCATGATCTCGCTGCCGTTCAAGATCCTGTTGTTCATCCTCGTCGACGGCTGGGGTCTCATCATCACCGCCCTCGTGGGCAGTTACGGATTGGGCCCATGAACCCCGCAGCAGTCATCGATATCGGCGTGCAGGCCCTCATGGTGGCGGCCAAGCTCGGCGCGCCCATGCTCATCACGGCGCTCGTCGTGGGCTTCGCGATCTCGGTGTTCCAGTCGATCACCCAGATCCAGGAGGTCACGCTCTCGTTCGTGCCCAAGGCCGTCGCGGTGGCGATCGCGCTAGTGATCAGCGGTCAGTGGATGATCGCCGAGATCGTCACGTTCACGCAGACCCTCTTCGAGCGCATCCCGCAGCTGGTCGGCGGATGACGTGATCACCTTCAGCGCGCCGTGGGTGGAGGCCGTGATGCTCGCCGGAGTGCGGCTCACGGCGTTCCTCGTGATCGCGCCGCCGTTCTCGTTCGCGGGCTTCCCCGCCCGCATTAAGGCGATGCTCGGCATCGGCCTCGCGATCGCCATCGCGCCGCGCGTGGCAGAGGGCTACACGACCCTCGACACCGGCCCGTTCCTGGTGTCGCTCGTCATGCAGCTGCTCATCGGGCTGTTCCTCGGCTTCCTCGTGATGATGGCGTTCTCGGCCGTGCAGTCCGCGGGTAACCTCATCGACCTGTTCGGCGGTTTCCAACTCGCGCAGGCGTTCGACCCGCAGGCCCTCATCAACGGTGCCCAGTTCACCCGCCTGTTCCACATGGCGGCCCTCGCGCTGCTCTTCTCCACCGACGGCTACCAGCTCATCCTGGGCGGGCTCATGCGCAGCTTCGACGCGATTCCCGTGACCATGAACCTCTCCGCGGCGCCCAACCCCGAGATCCTGGTGACGGCCTTCACCCAGCTCTTCCTCTCCGCGCTGCAGATCGCCGGGCCCATGATCATCGTGCTGTTCCTCGCCGACGTCGGCCTCGGCCTGCTCACGCGCGTCGCGCCCGCCATCAACGCCTTCGCGCTCGGCTTCCCGCTCAAGATCCTGATCACCGTCGTCTTCGCGGGCGTCGTCTTCCTCGCCCTACCGCGCGTGGTCTCCGCGATCACCCAATCGGTCCTGCAGGCAATGCTGGAGGCCTTCTCGTGAGCGACGCACAGGAGAAGACCGAACAGGCCACCCAGAAGCGCATGAAGGAGGTGCGCTCCAAGGGGCAGCTCTCCACCTCGAAAGACCTGGTGTCGTGGATCGGCGTCGGCGCCGCCGCCCTCATGATCCCCGGGCTCATCTCGTCGGTGAAGGACTCGGCGGCGACAGCGGTCGTCGGCTTCCGCGACATCATCGCCCACCCCGACCCGCAGGCGGCGGTCGAGGTGCTGCGCACTCAGCTGCAGACCATCATCCCCGCGCTCACGCCCATGTTCGTCATCGTCGTCATCGCCGCCGTCGCGGCGACTGCCGTGCAGGGCGGCATCCACTTCAAGCGCCCGACCCCGCACTTCGACCAGTTCAACCCCGTGTCGGGGCTCAAGCGCGTCTTCGGGTTCCAGGCGGCGTGGGAGGGCGTGAAGGCCGTGGTCAAGACCGCGGTGGTGGGCGCGGTACTCGTCTCCGTGCTGCAGGGGCTCATGCCCGTGCTCTCGGTGGCGGGCGGCCTGCCGATCAGCAACCTGCTCACGGAGACGACGGGCAGCGTGGCATCCGTCATGCAGTCGGCGATCATCGCGGGCCTCGGCCTCGCCGCTGTCGACCTGTTCGTGGTGATGCGCCGCAACCGCAAGAGCACCCGGATGACCAAGCGCGAGGTCTCGGACGAGAACAAGAACGCCGAGGGCGACCCCATGATCCGCGCCATGCGCCGGTCTCGCCAGCTCGCCATGGGCCGCAACCGCATGATCGCGGCCGTCGGGGGAGCCGACGTGGTGCTTCTGAACCCCACCCACATCGCGGTCGCCCTGAAGTACGAGGCGGGCAAGTCGGCCCCCCGGGTCGTCGCCAAGGGCGCGGATGCCGTCGCCCTCAAGATCCGCGAGCGGGCGGCCGAGAACGACGTGCCGATGGTCGAGGACATCGCCCTCGCGCGAGCGCTGCACGCCGCGTGCGAGGTCGGCCAGGAGATCCCGGCCGAGCTCTACACCGCAGTCGCCCGCGTGCTCGCCTTCGTCATGTCGCTCAAGGCGCGTGGCGCCGTCAAGGGCACCCACACACTCGCACCCCAGTCCGCCTAACCCCGGGAGAAGCAGCAATGAGAAAGAACCTCGCCACCTTCGCGGTGCCGATCGGTGTCGTCGGCATCGTCATGCTGCTCGTGGTTCCCGTGCCGGCGTTCCTGCTCGACGTGCTCATCATCGTGAACATCCTGTTCGCGCTCGTGATCCTGCTCACGACGATGTTCGTGAAGAAGCCGCTCGACTTCTCGGTGTTCCCGTCGCTCCTGCTCGTCGCGACGCTGTTCCGGCTCGGTCTCAACGTCGCCTCGACGCGGCTCGTGCTCGGCGAGGGCTACGCGGGCCAGGTGATCGAGGCGCTCGGGCAGGTGGCGGTCAACGGCTCGCTCATCATCGGCGCGGTGATCTTCTGCATCCTCGTGGTCATCCAGTTCGTCGTCGTCACCAAGGGTGCTGAGCGCGTGGCGGAAGTCGGCGCCCGCTTCACCCTCGACGCCATGCCCGGCAAGCAGATGGCCATCGACGCCGATCTCAACACGGGCGCGATCACGGAGGAGCAGGCGCGGGTGCGGCGCGCGGAAGTCGCGGCGGAGGCCGACTTCTACGGTGCGATGGATGGCGCGTCGAAGTTCGTCAAGGGCGATGCGATCGCCGGAATCATCATCATCATCATCAACATCCTCGGCGGCATCGGAATCGGCATGCTGCAGCGCGGCATGGACATCGGCAGCGCGGTCAACACCTACAGCCTGCTCACGATCGGCGACGGCCTCGTCACCCAGATTCCCGCACTGCTCATGGCGGTCTCGACGGGCATGATCGTCACCCGCTCGAACGTCGACTCCGACATGGGCTCGCTCACCTCGAAGCAGCTCTCGCAGAGCCGGGTAGCGCTCACCATCGCGGGCGGCGCGGCCATCGTGCTCGGGCTGGTTCCCGACATGCCGATGTTCGCGTTCTGGATCATCGGTATCACCCTCATCGTCTTCGGCCAGCGGATCGCCTCGCGCGAGAAGGCCCGCGTGGCGGCGGAGGCCGCGGCATCCGTCGTCGAGGCGGCAGCGCCCAAGGAGACGCCCGAGGAGCTCATCGAGCAGATGCGCGTGCACGCCCTCGAGGTGCAGCTCGCCCCCGACCTCGTCGACCTCGCGTCGGGCTCGGGAGACGACCTGCTCGCGCGCGTGCGCGGCCTGCGGCGCCGGCTCGCGCTCGAGATGGGCATCGTCGTGCCGCCGGTGCGCACGCGCGACAGCCTCGAGCTGCCCCAGTCCACCTACGTCATCCGCGTGGCCGGGGTCGAGGCCGGGCGCGGTATGGCCCCTCCGGGCCGCGTGCTCGCCCTCGGCGACAACCTCGAGTCGCTGCCCGGCAGCGTGACCGTCGACCCGGTCTTCGGCCTCGCCGGCAAGTGGGTGCCGCTCGAGATGCGGCACTCCGCCGAGCTCGCGGGCGCGACGGTCATCGACCGCGTCTCGGTAATCGTCACCCACCTCTCCGCCATCGTCACCGCGAACGCGGCACGCCTGCTCACGCGCGAGGACGTGCGCCTGCTGACCGACGGCGTCAAGCAGGTGAACCCGTCCGCGGCCGACGAGCTCGTGCCGTCGCTGCTCTCGCTGGGCGAGGTGCAGCGGGTGCTTCAGGGTCTGCTCACCGAGGAGGTGCCGATCAACGACCTGCCGCGCGTCTACGAGGCCCTCGCCATGCGCGCCAAGGTGTCCACCGACCCCGAGGGCCTCATCGAGGCCGCGCGCCTCGCGATCGGGCCGCTCATCGTCTCGAAGAAGCTCGAGGCCGGTGTGCTGCGCATCATCATGATCGACCCGGTGCTCGAGCAGTCGATGCTCGAGGCGCTGCGGCCGTCGGAGCTCGGATCGCAGATCATCATGGACCAGGGCCGGCTCGAGCACGTGCTCACGAGCGTGCGCACCCTCGTCGAGCAGGCGGCGGAGAAGGGCATGTCGCCCGTGCTCGTCTGCGCGCCCGCCCTGCGCCCGGCGATCCGCAGGCTCGTGGCGCCCCAGGTGAGCGGGCTCGCCGTGCTGTCGTATCAGGAGGTGACGTCGGCGCAGGTCGGCATCGAGACCATCGGGGTGGTGCGTGCCTTCGATTCGATTCCGGCTTGATCCGGCACCGCTCGACCGTGTCGCCGAGACGGTCAGGGAGCGCTACGGCGTAGCCGCCACGGTCGTCTCCGCCGAGGAGGTGCGGGTGGGCGGCATCGGCGGATTCTTCGCGCGCCGCTACCTCGACGTGACCGTCGACGTGCCGGAGCCCGGCAAACCCGAGGAGTGGACCGCGCACCGCCGCGGCGCCTTCGACGACCTGGTCGAGCGGGCGGACAAGGGCGATCGGCGCGAGCTGCCCATCGACGCCTCGGCGGTACCGCCGCTCTCGACGGAGTCCGACGCGTTCTCGGGAGTGCTCGAGGACCTGCAGCGCTACGCGTCGCCCAACGCCCCGGTCACCACCACCGCGCGCCGCAAGGCCCGGCCCGTCGTGCTCCTCAAGGCCCCGGGCGACCTCGTCGTCATCGCGGGCATCGGCGAGGATGCGATGACCGTCGCGCGCTCCCTCGCGGGCGAGCGCGGGGGAGCCGAGATCGTCGCGGGCGGCGCGCAGCACGTCGCCGCCGGCGTTCCGCGCGTGACCGACCGGCGCACGGCGTTCTCCGCCCGCGCGCGCGGAGTCGAGAACGGGCGGGCGACGATCGTGGCGTACTCGATCGAACCCGGGGATGCCCGGCTCGCCGCCCACGCGGCCGCGCTGGCGGGCATCCGGCCCGACCAGCTCTGGCTCGCGGTCGACGCGTCGCGCAAGCCCGAGGACACGGCTGCGTGGGTCAACGCGGTGTGCACCGTGGTGTCCGTGCAGGCTCTCGCTGTGCTGCGCACCGCCTGGACCTCCACGCCCGACACCGTGCGCGCCCTCGGCCTGCCAGAAGGCTGGTCCGACGCAGTCCAGTAGGCTGGCGCAATGCTCGTCCTGACCCGCAAGCGCGGAGAACAGATCCTCATCGGGGACGACATCGTCATCACCATCCTCGATGCCAAGGGCGACGGCGTGCGCATCGGCATCGACGCGCCCCGCGGCGTCGTGATCCACCGCCTCGAGGTCATGCAGGCCGTCACGGAGGCCAATCTCCAGGCCGCCCGCGGCGCTTCGACGGATGGCGCGGCGCTCGCCGGCCTCCTCGGCGCCATGCCGCGCAAGCAGGTCGACGAGGGCTCCTCGCCCGCCTGATTCGGTCTGGCCCCACAACGTGGGGCACCTACTTGCGGGACTGTACCCCGGCTTAACCCCCGGGTTACTTTGTCAGGACTGGGGGGACCAGTCCGTCGACGTTCGGCGCTGCACAAGGGGGGAGACCGCGCATGATTTCACTTGCCGAGATCCTCGTGCTGCGCGGGCTCATGCCCATCGAGAGCCTCGACCAGGTCGGGGCCTCCGCCTCCAGTGACGAATTCCTCATCAGCGAGCTCACCGGCGCCGGCAAGGTCACCGAGGCCCAAGTCGCCTCGGCCCGGGCCGCCCAGTTGGGCATCCCGTTCGTCGAACTCGCCGACTACCCCGTCGACCGCGCCGCAGTGGAAATGGTCCCCACCGCACTGCTGCGCCGCCACGAGGTGCTGCCGATCTCGATCGACGGCAACCGCCTGATCATCGCCATGGCCGACCCGGGCGACGTCATCGCGCTCGACGACGTGCGCGCGAGCGTTCATCTCATGGTGCACCCCGTGCTCGCCGAGCAGGCCGACCTGCGTGCGGCACTCGCCCGCTTCGTCCGCTCCGACGGCGAGCTGAGCGACCTCACGACGGCGATCGTCGACGAGTCCGGTGCCGACGCGGGCGCCGCGAGCATGCAGGTCTCCGAGGCGTCGGATGACGACGCCCCCGTGGTGCGGTTCGTCAACCTGCTCATCAGCCAGGGCATCCAGGACCACGCGTCCGACATCCACATCGAGCCGGGCGAGCACGAGCTCATGGTGCGCTACCGCATCGACGGCGTGCTGCATGTCATGCAGCGCGCACCGCGCAACATCCAGAACGGCGTCATCTCGCGCCTCAAGATCATGTCGGATATCGACATCGCCGAGCGCCGTCGCCCGCAGGACGGCCGCATGTCGGTGCGCCACGCCGACCGCCAGATCGACCTCCGCGTCGCGACCCTTCCCACGGTGTGGGGCGAGAAGGTCGTCATGCGAATCCTCGACAACACCAACACGGCGATGTCGATCAGCGAGCTCAACCTGCTCGGCCGTAACGCCGAGGTGTTCAAGGCCTCGTACACGAAGCCCAACGGCATGATCCTCGTCACCGGTCCGACCGGTTCCGGCAAGTCGACGACCCTCTACACGACCCTCAAGGCCGTCGCGCGCCCCGAGATCAACGTCATCACGGTCGAAGACCCGGTCGAGTACCGGATGCCCGGCATCAACCAGGTGCAGGTGAACCCGAAAGCCGGCCTCACGTTCGCGAGTGCGCTGCGCTCGATCCTGCGCTCCGACCCCGACGTCGTGCTCCTCGGAGAGATCCGCGACCACGAGACCGCGCAGATCGCGATCGAGGCGTCGCTCACGGGCCACCTCGTGCTCTCGACCCTGCACACCAACGACGCGCCGAGCGCCATCACGCGACTCATCGAGATGGACATCGAGCCCTTCCTGGTCGGCTCCGCCCTCGATTCGGTCATGGCCCAGCGCCTCGCCCGTCGCCTGTGCGACAGGTGCAAGACCGCCTACCAGCCCAACCCCGAGGATCTCGTGCACCTCGGGCTCGGCTACGACGGCTCGTACGCACCGCCCACGCTCTTCGCTCCCGCCGGCTGCTCGGCGTGCTCCAACACCGGCTATCGCGGCCGAGTCGCGCTGCACGAGATCATGCCCATCACCGAGGAGATCGAACGACTTACCGTCTCACGGGCATCCAGCCTGGAGATCAAGCACATGGCAGTGTCCCAGGGGATGTCGACGCTGCGCGTCGACGGGTGGGACAAGGCACGGCTTGGCCTCACGTCTATCGAAGAAATTCTGCGAGTCGTGGCCTGATGGACAGGTCACAAGGGGGATACATGGAAGAGCCCGTTTACGCGGTACCTGCGTTCGACGCGCAGGGGACTCCGCTGGAGCAGCCCGATCCGGGCCGCCGCCGAGACGCCGACGGCATGCGGCCGCGCCGCTCGGAGACCTCGGTGTTCGCGCCGAACGTCGAGTTCACCATGACCACGCCGCTGGCCGAGCAGGCCGCGACGCTGCAGGCCATGCCCGCACCGGATGCCCCGGTCTACGCGCTCCCGCTCGACGACCTCGAGCCGCCCGCACCCGTCTACGAGCTGCCCATCGAGAACCCGATGCCCTCCTGGGACACTCTCGAGTCGATGGCGCCGCCGGTCTACGACCCGCCGCCGCCCTCGTTCGACGCCCCTCCCGCTCAGGTCTACGACGTCTCAGCCCTCGTGCTGCCGATGGCGCCCGACCTCTCGACGGCTCCGCCGCCCGCCGCGGCCTACCGCGTTCCCGCGTTCGACCCGCCTGCCGCAGACTCCGCGTTCGACGTCGACACCCCTGTCGTCGCCGAGGCGACGGGCGACCTGCTCGCCGCCCTGCGCGAAGTGCTGTTCCGCGGAGCATCCGACCTGCACATCAGCTCGGGCGCACCGCCCATGCTGCGCATCGACGGCGCACTCGGCCCGATCGCCGACGGCAAGCCGTGGAGCCGCGAGGTCGTGAAGGAGACGCTCATGGGGCTCCTCTCGCCCTACGAGCGCCAGCGCTTCGAGGAGTCCCTCGAGCTCGACTTCGCCTACACGCTCACCGCCAACGCGCGCTTCCGCGTCAACTACTACCAGGACCGCGGCGCGATGAGCGCTGCCTTCCGCATCATCCCCAACGAGGTCAAGCAGCTCGCGCAGCTCGGCATCCCCGAGGTCGTGTCGCAGTTCGCGACCCTGCCCCGCGGACTCGTACTCGTCACGGGGCCCACGGGCTCGGGCAAGTCGACGACGCTCGCCGCGCTCATCGACATCGTCAACTCGACGCGCACCGACCACATCATGACCGTCGAGGACCCGATCGAGTTCCTGCACCGCAACAAGAAGTCGCTCGTGCACCAGCGCGAGGTCGGCCGCGACACCCAGAGCTTCAGCTCCGCGCTCAAGCACGTGCTTCGCCAGGACCCCGACGTCATCCTCATCGGCGAGCTGCGCGACCTCGAGACCATCTCGACCGCGCTCACCGCCGCAGAGACCGGCCACCTGGTCTTCGCCACCCTGCACACTCAGGATGCCGCGCAGACCATCGACCGCATCATCGACGTCTACCCGCCGCACCAGCAGATGCAGATCCGGTCGCAACTCGCGTCCACCCTGCAGGGCATCGTGTGCCAGACGCTCGTCAAGCGCGCAAGCGGTGTCGGCCGGGTCGTGGCCGCCGAAGTGCTCATGATGACCCCGGCGATCGGGAACCTCATCCGTGAGGGCAAGACGTTCCAGATCGGGTCGGCAATGCAGTCCGGCCGCGCCCAGGGCATGAGCACTCTCGACCAGCACCTCGCCGACCTCGTGAACTCCGGCACCATCTCGCGCCAGTCGGCAATCGACAAGGCGCGCGACATCGCGGCGATGAGTCGCATGATCACCCGCGTGGACGTCGCTGAGCAGGGCGACGGATCGTTCGGCAGTTTCGCTGCTCCGCCTAAGACAGGGACCAACTGATGTCGACAACCGCACTGCGCTCGTTCGAGTACAAGACCCGCAACACGTCGGGCAAGCTCGTCAAGGGCCGGCTCGAGGCGATGAACGAGAACGCCGCCGCCGCCAAGCTCAGCGGCATGGGCCTCACGCCCGTGGCGATCAAGGAGGCATCGGCGGCGACGGGGCTCAACAAGGAGATCTCTCTCGGGTCGCTCGGCGCCAAGGGTGTCAAGCTCAAAGATCTCGCGGTCATGACGCGCCAGCTCTCGACGATGATCGCGGCTGGCCTCACGCTGCTGCGAGCGCTCACGATCCTCTCGGAGCAGACGGAGAACAAGAAGCTCGCCGAGGTGCTCGGGAAGGTCTCGCACGACGTCGAGGTCGGTAGCTCGCTCTCCGATTCGATGGCGAAGTTCCCCGTCGAGTTCCCGCCGCTCATGATCAACATGGTGCGCGCGGGTGAGGTGGGCGGCTTCCTCGACGGCGCCCTCGACTCGATTGCCCACAACTTCGAGAAGGAAGCCAAGCTCCGCGCGACCATCAAGTCGGCGATGGCCTACCCGGTGATGGTGCTCGCGCTTTCCGGTATCGCCGTCATTCTGATGCTGCTGTTCATCGTGCCGGTCTTCAAGACGATGTTCGAGGGGCTCGGCAGCGAGCTGCCCATCCCCACCCAGATGCTCGTAAGCCTCTCGAGTGCCATGGTCTTCGTGCTGCCGATCGGCGGCGTCGCGTTCATCATCTTCTCGTTCTGGTGGAGCAAGAACAAGAACACGGATGCGGTGCTGCGCGTGGTCGACCCGATCAAGCTCAAGCTGCCAATCTTCGGCGCTCTCATGAAGAAGATCGCCGTCGCGCGATTCACGCGCAACCTCTCGAACATGATCGGCGCCGGCGTGCCCATCCTGCAGGCCCTCTCGATCGTGGGGGAGACCTCGGGCAACTGGGTGATCTCCCAGGCGGCCAAGCGCGTCGCGGACTCCGTGCGCCAAGGGCACTCGATCGCGGCGCCGCTCGCCGAAGAACCCGTGTTCCCGCCCATGGTTGTGCAGATGATCTCCGTCGGTGAGGACTCGGGTTCGCTGGAGGTCATGCTGAGCAAGGTCTCCGACTTCTACGACGCCGAAGTGCAGTCCACGACGGAGGCGCTCACGAGCCTCATCGAGCCGCTCCTGATCGCCTTCCTGGGTGTTGTCGTGGGTGGCATGATCATCGCCCTGTACCTGCCGATCTTCAGCATCGCGACGGTCGTCAAGTAGGTTCTGCCCCCTTTCGGGTGCGCCACGGACTGGGGTGCAGATTTCGCCCAAAACCCCCCGTCCGCGGGATTCCTGCCCTCTTGTACCCCGAATATCTTCATATCTGTCGGGTCTTCGCCGGTTTGGGGGGACGGCTCGAAATCACATCTCTCAAGAAGAAACGGACCACAATCATGACCCGCTTTATGAATGCACTTACCGCGAAGCGCGCTTCGTTCGGCAAGAGCGACAAGGGCTTCACGCTCATCGAGCTCCTCGTCGTCGTGATCATCATCGGTGTTCTCGCCGCGATCGCGATCCCCGTGTACATCGGTGTTCAGAACTCCGCGAAGGACTCGTCGGCCCAGTCCGACCTGACCAACGCCAAGATCGCCGTTGTCGCGTACTACTCCGACAAGAGCACCTTCCCGCCGGCTATCACTTCGGCGAACCTGTCGAAGTACGGCTACTCGGGCGCGGGCGTCACCGACGCGTCGGCTTCGACCGCAGCGATCACCGCGTTCTGCCTCAAGACCACGAGCGGTTCCAACACCGTGTGGTACATCACCGAGTCGGGTTCGCCCACGAGCACCAAGCCGGCGACCTGCTCCTAAGCACCACATGCTCCACCGGGTGGGGTGCTGGATCCCAGCGCCCCACCCGTTCCATATGAAGCTTCAAGTCCCATGGGGGGAGGTGAACACGATGGCTTCGATCCGCAAACTGATCGAGAAGGCGCGAGCCGATGAGGGGATGTCCCTCATCGAGGTGATCGTCGCCCTCATGGTGTTCGCCGTCATCTCGCTCGGCGTGGGCTACTCGACGATCACGATCCTCAAGATGACCGAGGACACCCGCGCCCGCCAGGTTGCGACGAACCTCGCGTCGAGCGAGATCGACATCGCCCGCGGCGTCGAAGATCCCTTCGACATCGTCAACGCCACGAAGACCACCGTCGTCTCCGGCGTCACCTACACCATCGTGCGCTCGACCTCGTGGGTCGAGACCAACGGTGCGGATGTCGCGTGCGGCACCGGTACCGGAACGCTGCAGTCCAAGCGCGTGAACATCACCGTGACCTGGACCGGCATGCTGACCACCACGCAGCCCGTGCGGTCGGACACCCTGATCTCTCCCGACGAGCGCATCAACGACCCGAGCCTCGGCACGATCCGCGTCTCCGTCCTCACGGTCGCGGGCACCGGGTCCGCCGGTGTGAGCGTCACTGTCACTCCGACTTCCGGCGGGTCGGCGCTCGCCGCCCAGCCCGACGCGACGGATACCGATGGCTGCAGCTTCGCGCTCAAGGTCGCGCCCGGCACCTACTCGGTGACGATCAACCGCGCCAACTCCGTCGACACCACGCAGGCGACGTCGCCCTCGAAGAGTGTGGTCGTCACGGCGGGCGGTTCCGTCGCAGCGCTGTTCCAGTACGACTACGCGGCCACGTTCAACCTGACCTACGCTGGCTCGGGGCAGCTGCTGCCGACCAACCTCGACACCACGTTCCTCAGCACCTACGGCGCCTACGTGGTATCCGGCGGTGCCAAGACGCAGGCGCTCCTGCACCCGGTCCCCTCGGGCTACGCCGGGATCGCGGGCAAGTACATCGCCCCCGTGCAGGGCAACGCCGGGTGCATCAACGTCGATCCGGCCTCCTGGCCCGAGGCGACAGTCAACGGCAAGCTCATGGCCGCGGGCGTGCGCACCGCCAGCGTCGCCGCGGCACCCCAGGGTTCCGTGGGCATGGCCATCCCCATGGGCGCTGTGAATGTCACGATGCCGAGCAATGCCTACCTGTTCGCTGTATCGGTCGCAGGGCCGGCCGGCGCTTCCGACCCGGGCTGCGCCGCCGCGCCCACCTACAACTTCGGTCTCGTGAGTGGAACCAAGGCCATCGCTCTCCCGTACGGCTCCTGGCTGCTGTACTACGGCTCGAATGCCAACGGGTCGGGCAAGATCGCGGTGCCGTCGGCGAACGTCGGCATCGTGGGCGGCCTGCTCGGCGGCGTCGTCTCGATCCTGGGTGGTACCACGACGATCACCCTCGACCCGCGGGTCGCGAAGTGATCCGCGCGCTGCGCCGTCGGCTCCGGGGCGACCGCGACGCCGGAATCTCGATGGTCGAGCTGCTGGTCACCATCCTCATCACGGGCATCGTCATGTCCATCGTCGCGGCGATGTTCATCAACGTCGCGAAGGTCGCCGCCAACGCCAACGGCACGAACACGCGCACGAGCGTCGCGGGCAACGTGATGAACGAGATGAGCGAGGTCATCCGCACGGCCGCCAACAACGCGATCGCGTCGAGCGACGACCCGGACCCGGCACTGGTGAGCGGCACGACGGCGACGGTCACGCTCTACTCCTACGTCGACACGAGCCCCACGGCTCCCGCGCCGACCAAGGTCACGTTCCGCGTCGACGCGAGCGGCTTCGTGTGGGAGGACCGCGTTGCGGCCACCGCGTCAGGCAGCTACTGGGTGTTCACGGGCGCGACGACCTCCCGCAACCTCGGCGGACCCGTCTCGACCACGGGCTTCCTCACCTACCTCGACCAGGACAACGCCGAGGTCATCCCCGGCTCCGGCGGCCTGTCGCTCACGCAGCGCAACTCGATCTCGTCGATCAAGGTCACGGTCACCATCGCCAACAACCCGACGTTGGGCAGCGACCCGGTAGTGCTCGTCAACACCATCGGCATGCCCAACCTCCTGCTCACCTCGAAGGACACCTGATGCGCTGGCTCGCCCGTCGCCTCCGCCCCGCCCGCCACGACCGCGAGCGCGGCGTCGCCCTGCTCGTCGTCATCGGCACCGGAATGCTCATGCTCGCGCTCGTTGCGACAGCCCTCACCGTGGCGTCGAGCGGGCTGCGCAAGACCGACACCGACCAGGACGTGAACGGTGCGATCGACGCGGCGTACGCCGGCGTCGAGGAGTACCAGAGCCGACTTGCCAGCGACAACTCGTACTACACCTATGGCAACAAGGATGCGCCGTTCAGCATCCTGACGGGATCGACCAAGCTCACCCTGCCCACCGGCTCTGCCACGAACGACGCTTTCGGCATCGGCGTCTCCGGCACCTGGGCCACGGTACCCGGCAGCACGCCCGTCGCGAGCTTCCGCTACGAGGTGGACAACTCGCACTACACGCAGAACGGGAGCATCCGCATCCGGGTCACCGGTCGTGTCGGGGAGTCCACTCGCTCGATCGTCGCCGACCTCAAGCAGTCGGGCTTCATCGACTACCTCTACTTCACTGACTACGAGGTGCAGGACCCGGAGCTCACGGGCGACACCCAGTGCAGCGTGCACATTTGGGAGGGCCGGCCCTCGTCGTGCACGGCCATCAACTTCCGGGTGGGTGACGTCATCGACGGCCCCCTGCACAGCAACGACACGCTCACGGTGTGCGGTGCGGTGTTCAAGGGCAAGGTGACGAGCTCGAGCACGAGCAAGCCCAACGTGATCACGCCGAGCGGCTGCTCGAAGGGCACCTACCCGACGGGTCAGACCACGCCGTTCTACCAGCCGTCGGTCACCATGCCGCCCACCAACGCGCAGCTCAAGAAGGAGACGCGCAACGACCTCACCTCGAGCGAGGTGCCCCTTCCCGGCTGCCTGTACACGGGCCCGACGGTGATCACCTTCACGTCCGACGGCAAGATGAACGTCAAGTCGCCGTGGACGATCAAGACGCAGATCTCCGAGACCGCGGGCATCGCGAGCGCCGCTCCCGCGATGTGCGGCACGCCGGGCACGGGAACCAACGGCCTGGGCTCGTCCGGGGGCGCGACGATCAACGTCATCCCCTCCAACGTCATCTACGTGCAGAACGTGCCGACGCTCTCGACCGACCCGAACTACCGCACGGGCACCCCCTCCGGCTTCTCGTGCGTCAACTCGAACGCGGGCTGGACCTTCGGTTCGACCCAGTACCCGGTCGCCAACGAGATCACCCCGGATGGCTCGAGCGCGACCAAGCCCGCCTACGGATGCAAGAACGGCGACGTGTTCGTCAAGGGAGTCCTCAAGGGCGCGGTCACGGTGGGCGCCGAGAACTACATCTACGTCACCGGAGACCTGACCTACAGCGACGCCGCGAAAGACATCATCGGCCTGGTCGGTAACAACGCCGTGTGGGTGTGGAACCCCATGAAGTCCACGTTCGGCAATGTTCGACCCCTGCTCACCGACTCGGGCCGGACGATCAACGCGGCAATCCTCTCGGTTGCGCACACGTTCCAGGTGCAGAACTACGACCAGGGTGGAGACGCCCGAGGCACCCTCACCGTGAAGGGCTCCATCGCGCAGACCTATCGCGGAACCGTGTCCTACGGTTCGACCGGCTATCTCAAGGCCTACAAGTACGACACCCGCTTCGCCTACATGGCGCCGCCCAAGTTCCTCTCCCCGGTGTCGAGCGCCTACGGTGTTTCGCAGTTCGCGGGCGTGCCGACCGCCTTTGCGCCTTCGGGGGCAGCACTATGAGCGGCATGGAATGGGCTGTCGGTGCCTCGGTCCTGATCGCGGCCTTCGGCCTCGCCATCGGGTCGTTCCTCAACGTCGTCGCGTACCGCGTGCCGCTGGGCCTCTCGGTGGTGAGCCCGCCCTCGGCGTGCCCCGGCTGCGGAAACGAGATCGAGGCCCGCGACAACGTTCCGCTGCTGTCCTGGCTGCTGCTGCGCGGCAAGTGCCGCCACTGCGCAGAGCCCATCTCGCCGCGCTACATCGTCGTCGAAGCCATCACGGGGGTGGCCTTCATCGCGGTCGCCGTGCGGTTCCTCCCGGGGGCGCTGGCCGCGGCATCCGTGCCGGCGATCGTCTCGGGTCTGCTCGTGCTCGTCGCGTTCCTCTACCTTGCCGCCATCAGCG
>CAIXMB010000114.1 GCA_903920435.1 uncultured Actinomycetes bacterium | reverse complement strand
GAGGCGGCGAAGAAGGCCCTCTCCGTCGCCGTGTACAACCACTACAAGCGCATCCGCGCCCGTAACACCATCACCTCGGCCGACGCCATGATCGACGACGTCGAGATCGCGAAGTCGAACATCCTGCTCATCGGCCCGACCGGCTGTGGCAAGACCTACCTCGCACAGACTCTCGCCAAGCGCCTCAACGTTCCCTTCGCCGTCGCGGATGCCACGGCCCTCACCGAGGCCGGCTACGTCGGTGAAGACGTCGAGAACATCCTGCTCAAGCTCATCCAGGCCGCGGACTACGACGTGAAGCGCGCCGAGACGGGCATCATCTACATCGACGAGATCGACAAGATCGCGCGCAAGGCCGAGAACCCCTCAATCACCCGCGACGTGTCGGGCGAGGGTGTGCAGCAGGCGCTGCTGAAGATCCTCGAGGGCACCGTGGCATCCGTGCCCCCGCAGGGCGGCCGCAAGCACCCGCACCAGGAGTTCATTCAGGTCGACACGACGAACGTGCTCTTCATCGTCGCGGGCGCCTTCGCCGGGCTCGAGGAGATCATCTCGCAGCGCGCGGGCAAGAAGGGCATCGGCTTCGGCGCCCCCCTGCACAGCAAGGGCGACGACGTGAACCTGTTCGGCGAGGTCCTGCCGGAAGACCTCCACAAGTTCGGGCTGATCCCGGAGTTCATCGGCCGCCTCCCCGTCGTCACGACGGTCACGCAGCTCGATCAGGTCGCGCTCATGGACATCCTCACGCGCCCCCGCAACGCCCTCGTGCGCCAGTACCAGCGCATGTTCGAGATCGACAACGTCGAGCTCGAGTTCGAGCAGGACGCGCTCGAGGCGATCGCCGACCTCGCGGTGCTGCGCCAGACCGGCGCTCGCGGCCTGCGCGCGATCATGGAGGAAGTGCTCGGCCCGATCATGTTCGACGTGCCCTCTGACGAGGGTGTCGGTCGCGTGATCGTCACGAAGGCCGCCGTTCTCGAGAACGCGGCGCCCACCATCGTGCCGCGCAAGTCGCACCGCGCGGCCACCGAGAAGTCGGCCTAGCTCCCGCTCTAGGCGAGGTGCCGGCCGTGCGGCCGGACTCCGAGCACGCCGTCGTGCAGTTCGACGACGCGATCGGCGGCGGCCGACATCTTCGGGTCGTGGGTCGAGACGATCGCGGCGACACCCTGCTCGTGCACGAGCCGCGAGATCAGCGCCATCATGCTCTCCGCGGTGAGGCTGTCGAGCTGGCCCGTGGGCTCGTCAGCGATCAGGAGCTTCGGCCGGTTCGCGAGCGCGCGGGCGATCCCCACCCGCTGCTGCTGCCCGCCCGAGAGCTCTGACGGCCGCTGGTTCGCGTGCGCGCCGAGGTCGACGGCGTCGAGCAGCTCGGCCACCCGCGCGTCGCGCTCGGCCACCGGCGTGCCGATGACACGCAGCGGCAGCTCGATGTTCTCCGCCGCCGAGAGGTGGGGGATGAGGGCGAACGCCTGGAACACGTAGCCGATCGTCGAGCGGCGCAACTGCACCCAGTCGGCCGGGGTTGCGGCCGTGACATCCGTGCCCATGATCGCGAGGGAGCCGCCGTCGGGCCTGTCGAGGCCGCCGGTGAGGTTGAGGAGGGTCGTCTTGCCTGAGCCCGAGGGGCCGCGCACCACGACGAGCTCGCCGGCGGCCAGGTCGAGGCTCGCGCCGGTGAGCGCGCGGGTCGCCGTCTCGCCGGAGCCGTAGGTGCGCTCGAGGCCGACGGCGCTCACGACCGTGCCGCTCATTCGCTCTCCTCGCCCTCGGGGCGGGTGGGTCTGATCTCGACGCGATCGGTCTCCAGACCGAGGCGCACGCGATCTTTCAGGCCCAGCGCGGTGAGGTAGTCCTGCGGCAGCTGCAGCCGGCCCACGCGGTCGAGCACCGCGAACTCCTCCGCGTGCTGCACCGACCGGCCGTACTCGTTGGTGCGGGTCGAGCGGAGCACCTCGGTCGAGGTGCGCCCGTCGCGGATCTGCACGGTGCGGCGCACGTGCGACGACACGCTCGCGTCGTGGGTGACGATCAGCACCGTCACGCCCAGACGCTCGTTGACGTCGCGGAGTGCTTCGAGCACGACCTCGGAGTTGAGTGCGTCGAGCTCGCCCGTGGGCTCGTCGGCGAAGAGCACCTGCGGCTCGTTGGCCAGGGCCACCGCGACGGCCGCGCGCTGCTGCTGGCCGCCCGAGAGCTCGATGGGTAGCCGCCCGGCGAGGTCGGCGATGCCCAGCGGCTCGAGCACCTCGCCGATGCGGTCGCGGCGGCCGGCGCGGGGGAAGCGCGCCACGGCCAGGGCCATGGCCACGTTCTCCTCGACGGTGAAGTACGGCACGAGGTTGCGCGCGGTCTGCTGCCACACGAACCCGACGGTGCGGCGCCGATAGGCGGTTCGCTCGGCCGCCCGCATGGTGAGCAGGTCGTGGCCCGCGACGCGCGCCCTACCTGCCGTGGGCACGTCGAGCCCGGAGAGGATCGACAGGAGCGTCGACTTGCCCGAGCCCGATGCCCCGACGATCGCCGTCAGCTCGCCGCGCTCGACGCGCAGCGTGAGCCCCTGGAGCGCCTGCACCTCTACCCCCTCCGCGGAGAAGATGCGCACGAGATCGACGCACTCGATGTGCGGTTCCGTGCCCGTTGTCGCGTTGCTCATTCCGCTCCTATCTTGACTGCGGCTGAGGCGTCCAGTCGACGTGCCGCCGCTGCGGTGAGGGCACCGGTCACCCCGACGACCCCGGCGAACACCACGACGACGAGGCCGACGAGGGGCCACGGGATGCTCACGGCGACCGATGCCCCGCCGCCCACTATCGAGCCCAGGTCGACGAGTGCGCTCATCCCCACCGCCAAGGCGATGCCGAGCCCCGAGCCGGCGATGAGCGCCGTGACCGTCACCGGCGCGAGTTCCCAGACGAGGACTCCCCGGAGCTGTGCGGGCGACATGCCGAGGAGACCCAGCACGCCGGCACTGCGCGCCCGGGCTCCGGCCGCTGCCAGGGCTCCGAGCGCCACCGCGAGCACGCACAGCAGCAGCGCGAGCCCCGCGGCGCCGAGCAGGGCCACGGTGAGACCCGCGATGCTCGGGCGGGCCGCGGCATCGGTGAAGAAGCTCGACGTATCTGTCACGCGAACGCGACCGCGGTCGGTCGCGTTCTGCGCGTCGGTGACGACCTCGCGCACGTCCCCGGCGACGGTCGGTAGGTCGGCACCGGGCTCGACGGAGATCAGCAGCGAGCCGTAGGTGGGCACCTCACCGATGATCGCTGTCTCGTCGGCAATGTCGGCGAGCACCCACGATGACGTGAGGCCGGGCAGGGCCGTGGTCGGAAGCGTGCCCGCCGTCGTGACCGGATGCCCGTCGAGGGTGGTCTCGCCCTGGCTGCGCTCGGCGATGTCGGCCGACACCAGGATGCTGCCGGGCGCGACCACGGGGATATCGGGCCGTACGCCGTGCAGCAGCCGGAGGTCGGCGAACACGACGGTGACATGCGGTCGATCGAGGCCGAACGCGATCTCCACGCCCTGCACGGTGTCGAGTGCCGCAACGCCCGCGACTCCGGGTATCGCGGACACGGTGTCGAGGTCGTCGAGCACGCGGGCGTCGACCCTGATGTCGGCCCCGGTCTCGGCGACGGCTGCGGCGCGGAGCCCGTCGGTCACCGACGAGGCGAGCACCAGGGAGAAGATCGCCGCCGAGACACCCATGACGGTGGCGAGCACGGAGCCGAACGCCGCGGTCGAGGCGCGCAGCGAGCTCGCGGACCCGACCAGACCGACCGCGCCGCGGCCGGCGCGGGCCGCGCGGAGCAGGGCGAGGAGGGGGAGCGGGTAGACGCGGAGGACCACGATGCACACGACGAGCGCGACCAGCAGGGGTGTCGCGGCGAGTAGCGGATCGACGACGCCCGAGCCCGTCACCACGAGGCCCCGGCGCGCGAGGAGGTAGAGCGCGAGCGCGGCGAGCCCGGTGACGGCGAGCTCGGTGATCCAGCGCGCTCGGCTGCCGAGGCCGCCCAGGTCGGTACGCTGCCGCGCCTCGCGCAGGCTGCCCAACCCGAACAGGAGCGGGGGCACGACACCGATGAGGGCGGGAAGCACCCACGTGCTCGCGTCGACCGGGGTCGGAACCGCGATGCCGACCGCGACGAGGGCGATCGCCGTGGCCGGAATGCCGATCAGCGCACCCTCGAGCAGCAGCGTCGCGCGCAACTGGAGCTGGCCGGCCCCGCGCGCAGCAGCGAGCGCGAGCGTGGATCGGCGTCGCTCGCGCACGGCGCGCGCCCCGAGCGCGAGCACCGCGAGGAGTGCTCCGAGGGGCGCCGACGCGGAGAGGGCGGCGATCGCCGTGACGGTGCGGATGGTTCCCGTCACCGTCTCGAGGTAACCCGGCAGCCTCGTCTGGAAGAGCAGACCCTCGCCGGTGGGCAGGTAGAGGCCGAGCGACTCGATGCGGCGCAGCTCCTCGTCGAGGGCGGGGATGTCGGCGTAGGAGAGCCTCTCGGGGATGAGCGGGTACCAGGCGCGCAGTTCCGCCCGGCTCAGTGACAACGGCAGGAACGCGACGGAGCCGGGATCGACGTACGCCGCGCCGCGCACGATGGTGGGGGAGCTGGGAAGTCGCGAGATCGTCGCGCTGAGGAGCTCGGGCGCGTGCACCCAGTACGCCGACGCCGGGTCGTCGACCGTGTAGATGCCGCTGACCTCGAGGGGGGCATCCGTGTACTCCAGCACATCGCCGACCTCGAAGCCGGCCTGCTCGGCGTAGTCGGCCGAGATCGCGATCTGCAGCGGTTCATCGGGGCTGCCCGACCAGGCGACGGGCGCCGACCCCGCCGTGAACGTGACGCGATCCTGCCAGGCCAGGTCGGCGGCGAGCCGGATCTCCGCCTGCACGGCCACGCGCGACGGCCGGAGCTTCGCGGTGTCGTCGGGGAGCACCGCGAGCCACGAGACGCGGCCGAGTGCCGGGCCTAGCGGTGCGGGCAGTCCGTCGGGCACTCCGGCGAGCACCGCGTCGGTGTCGTCGAAGGTCTCGAGCGCGAGCTCGGTCGAGCCGCCGACGTCGGGGCCCCCGAACTGCCCCACGCCGTAGAGGTCGGTGGCGCCGGGCGGCTTCGAGGTGAGTTCGTGCTGGAGCTCGGCATCAGACACCTGCACGAGCGCGCGGGGCAGCAGTGCCGATAGCGCGACCGCGATGCCGACCACGAGGGCGAGCACGATCGAGGTCGAGGCGCGCGACCGCAGGTGCCGTGCGACGAGCGCCGCCGTGCCGACGCTCACCGGACGACCCGCCTGCCGTCGGCGGCAAGCACGACGGCGAACGCGATGATGAGCGCCGCGATGCCGAGGGCGAACCCGAGCGGCTGCACGCCGACGGCGGTGTCGAGGGCAACGAACGCCCCTGGCACGGCCGCACGTGCGAGGGCCGGGATGGTGAGAGCAGTGACCACGCCACCGGCGGCCGCGCCCGTCACGAGCCCGAACAGGAGAACGATCGCGAGCTCGGCCTGCCGCCCGCGGGCGAGCGTGCGATCGGAGACCCCCAGGGCACGCAGCACCGCGATCTCGCCGCGGCGCGACCGCACTTGGGCCCCCACGACGGCGATGAGCGCGATGACGGCGAGGATGCCCGCGCCGGCCGCCCCGATCCAGAGCGCGGTGGCTGCCGCGCCGAGGATGCCGCGGTCGGGGTCCGCAGCGAGGGAGCGCACGATCACGCCACCGGGTGCGGCCGCGCGCGCGGCGTCGTACGCCCCGGCGCTCGAGGTGCCGAGCCACGCCACTTGCGGCGTGGGCGGCACGAGGTACAGCCGTGCCCGAATCGCCGCCACGACCGACGCGTCGACGAGCACCGCAGACTCGGATCGCGAGCCGGGGATCGCGGGCACGACGCCGGCGACCACGCAGCGGAACGGCTCGAGCCGGGCGTCGAGCGCGATCGGCACCGTGTCGCCGACACGGATGCCCGCGAGCTCGGCCAGCGCGCTGCTGACGACGACGGGCGGGGCGATGTCGTCGGTGAGCACGCCGAGCGTCGGTGCGATCCGCACCGTTGTGAGCCCGCGGGCGGACCGGAACCCGGCTCCCGTCGGGCTGGGCTCGACGTTGCGGATGCGCGGGTCGAACCCGTTGGCCGCCCAGCTCGTGTCGAGGTCGACGGGTGCGCCGTCGGCGGTGAGGGCGGTGACGGTGAGGGCGGTGGGGCCGCCGGACGGGAGGTCGACCACGAACGCGAGAACACGCCAGCCCCCGTGTCCCGGGGGCAGCTCGGCGCGGTAAGTGCCGGTCGTCGGCACGTCGAGCTGCACGCCCAGCTCGTCCTGGACGACGATGCTCAGGCCGACGGGCACGTCGGAGTTCGCCTCCACACCCACGTCGACCTCGCGCGTTCCCTCGGGCAGGACGGGACCGTTGAGGGCGGTGGCGATCAGGCCGGCAGTCGCCTTCGGGTCGAACGCCCCGCCCGCGCTCGTCGCGAGGTCGGCCACGGCGCGCGGAGTCGCCGCGATGATGATCGCGGGCGTCTGCCCGACGGTGCCCTGCTCGGAGTACAGGGGAGCGACCTCCGTCACGCCCTCGGCGCCCCCGAGGGCCGCCACGGCGGCCTGGTCGAGATCGGCCCGGGCTCCGGTGGCCGAGATCTCGGCACCCGCGCGCAGCGAGCTCGTCGTCGTGTACGCGGCATCCCAGGTCTGGGCGAACCCAGCCGCGACGGTGAGCTGGCCCACCGCGAGGGCGCAGAGCACGAACGGGGCGGCAAGCAGCCGGATGCGGCGGCTGAGCGCCCGGGGGACCAGTGCCAGCCCCGTGGCGGTGCGCGACCGCCCGTCGAGTGGGCGCGCGAGCAGGGGGAGTGCGGCGAGCACCAGGGTGACGAGGGCGAGCAGGGCGAGGGCGGGGGCGACGACGGCGATGGGGTCGACGCGCGTGCCCCCGTCGCGTGCCGGGGTGAGCGGTGAGCCGTAGAGCAGCAGCTGCCACGTCGAGATCGTCGCGGCGATCGTGAGGAGCACCGGGGCCGCCGCGCCACCGATGCGTGCCGCCCGCCCGGCGTCCTCCGCGGCCTCCCGGCGCGCGAGGGAGCGAACGGCGGCGAAGGTGGTCGCGGCAACCACGACCGCTGCGGTGATCGTGGCCGCCGCCGGGATGATCCAGACACCGGCCCCGAGGAGCGCCGGGTCTTCCCCGAGCACGAGCAGGCTGGTCGCCGTGCCGACCGCTGCGCCGACGGCGGCAACGGCCGCGCCTTCGAGGCCGGCGCTCGCCGCCAGGCGCACGACCGTGCCACCCCGCGACCACAGCAGCAGGTACTCGTCGGAGCGGACTGTAGCGAGCAGCCGGCCGAGCTCAGCGAGGGCCAGCAGCACGATCGCGGCGATGATGAGCAGTGCCACCGGCACGACGGCCCCGAGCGCGCTCACGGTCGCTTGCGTGCGGGTCGCGGTACTGGCGAACCGCCCGTCGAGCTGCAGCAGATTCACTTCGAATCCGCCGTCCGCGCGCATGGTGTCCGGTAGCGCGCGCCAGGCTCGGATGATCGCATCGAGGTCTCCGGCCTGCAGCTCCGAGACCACGGGAACGATCGCCCAGCGCGTCCGGGTGTCTTCTCCCGTCGCTCGCAGATCGTCCTCGGAGAGCACCAGGGGGCCCGGAACCGTGTTCGACTCGCCCTTCAGGAGCATTGCCTCGCTCACCCACCTCGGGTCGAGCGGGTCCACGAGCCGCCAGGTGCCCGTCACGGTCACCGACACGTCGCCGATGTCGAGGGTGTCGCCGGGCGCCAGCCCGAGGATCTCCGCGGCATCGGCCTGCACCGAGGCCTCTCCGGGCGCCGTGGGCCACGCGCCGGCGACCAGGTCCGCATGCGAGTCGAGATCCGGAATGCTCGCGGCGTAGGCCTTCGGCCCGATGCTGAGGGGCGCGGGGCCGGTGGTCACGACGCTCCGGGTGACCTGGGGGTCGAGCATCCGGTCGCCGTTGACGAAGACCCGGTCGATGAGGGCACGCACCCGCTCGTTTTGTGCTGAGGCGTCTGCTTCGGTGGGCAGGCCGAGCTCGAGCGCGACATCGGCGCCCGACCCCTCGGAGAGCTCGGCGCGGACGCCGGAGACCTCTGCCGCGCCGAGATAGCCGAGGATGCCCAGCGAGATGCCGCTCACGAGCGCCGATACCGCGAGGAGGGCGGCGAAGACCACCGCGCGGCGGCGCATGCGCTTGAGCAGGAGCACGCACGGCCTCCGTTCCTCGTCGAGCAGGCCTTTCGAGACTATCCGCTCGCGCCGGCACCCCAGCCGAGTCGGGCGCGCACCGCCGCGACGGCGGCCGGCGGCAGGTGGAGCTCGCGCTCGGCGATCTCGAGCATCGCCCGCGCACAGGCCTCGACCGGCAGCTCCTGCGCTGCCGCGAGCTCCGCGCCGAGGCGCGGGTGCGCGAACTCGAAGCGGCGCCGCGGGTCGAGGTTGTCCGGAACGCTCGAGCGGAGCTGCACGAGGAGGTGATCGAGAGCGAGTCCGCGCACGGATGCCCCGCCCGACAGCACCTCGCCCCTGCGCGCCCGACCCACCCCGACGAGCAGCGCCGCGAGGAACACTGCCGCGGAGCCCGAGGCGGGCACCGGTTTGGCCGCTACATCACGCATGACGCCGACCACGGCCTCCCCGCCGTAGGCGACCTCCCAGTCGTTGGCGTAGAACGTCGCGAGCCCTGCGAGATCGGTCACCGCGAACTCGATGACCGCGCCGTCGTCGTAGATGGCCTTGAACCCGTCATGGTGCTCGCGCTCGGAGGCGACGAGGTGCTCGTGGCGCGGGAGCCACGACAGGTCGGCCCGCAGCGGCTCGACCGCCGCGGCATCCGTGATGACCGCGAAGTCGTGGTCAGACCACTCGTCGACGCGTGAGCGGTCGGCGGTCGAGCCCATGAGGACGAGGCCCTCGATGGCGGGATTGTGCTCGCACGAGGCGAGGAGTTCGCCCAGATAGTCATCGAACCGGGTCACTGTCGTCCTTCCGCTTGACGTCGTCGTCTACTTCATTCTATGGTTTATTTAGTTCTGAACAAAGAAGCTCACGAAAGGTCGGCAATGGCGCCTCGTCCCGCGGCACGCACCGATGTGAACCGGTCCGCGATCCTCGCGCACCTCGGTGCGCACGGCCCCGCCTCCCGTGCCGACCTCGCCCGCGCACTCAACGTGTCGCCGGCCCTCATGACCGCGCTCACCAAAGACCTCATCGCCGACGGCCTGCTCGTCGAGCTCGAGCACTCGCCCTCCCAGGGCGGCCGGCCCGCACGGATGCTCGGCCTCGTGTCGTCCGCCGGTCGCGCGATCGGCGTGAAGGTCGTCGCCGACCACGTCGCCTTCGTCGAGGTGGGGATCGACGGCGCCGTGCGCCGCTCCGCCAGCGAGCCGTTCGACGCCTCGGCGACCACGTTCCTCGCCGACCTCACGACCCTGCTGCGCCGGTTCATCGGCGGCGGCTCGAACGAGCCGCTCCTCGGCATCGGCGTCGGGGTTCCCGGCAGCGTCGACCGCCAGGGCAACGGCCTCGTCGACTCGTCGCAGCTCGGCTGGTCGCAGGTTCCCATCGGTTCGACGCTGCGGCGCGAGTTCGCGCTGCCGGTGCTCGTCGAGAACAACGTGAATGCCCTCGCGGTCGCGGAGCGCCTGTACGGCGTCGGGCGCCAGCACGAGAACTTCCTCGTCGTCACCATCGGAACGGGTGTGGGCGCGGGCATCGTCGTCGACGGTGTCGTGCTGCGCGGCAACGCGGGCGGCGCCGGCGAGATCGGCCACATCCCCACCGACGAGTCCGGGCCCGTGTGCTCCTGCGGCAACGTCGGGTGCCTCGAGTCGTTCATCGGCGAGGCCGCCCTCGTGCGCGCGGCCCGCGAGCGCGGAGTCATCGGCGAGCGCAGCGGCATGTCGGCACTGCGCGCCGAGGCCGACTCCGACAACGCGCAGGCGACGGCGATCTTCAGCGAGGCGGGCCACCGCCTCGGCCGGGCGCTCGCGGGCATCATCCACACTCTCGACCCCGAGATCGTCATCGTGCTGGGGGAGGGCACCGCGGCCTGGAAGCACTGGTCGTTCGGCTTCGAGCCCGCGCTGCGCAGCTCGCTCATCCCGTCCCGCCGCGGCGTGGGTGTCGCGGTCGAGACCTGGCAGGACGAGAGCTGGGCGCAGGGCGCTGCGGCGATCGTGCTCGCCACGCCGTTCGACTCCGACGGGCTCGCCGGCGACCAGGGCAGGCTCGTGCGCGAGCGGCTCGTCGAGCAGTCCTCCCCGCAGGAGGCACCATGAGCGTCTCGACCGCGCAGACGAGCATCCTCGACCGCTCGGCGCCCCCGAAGCTCACGCACCCCGTGCGCCGCCGCAAGCTGCGCTACGCGCTCACGGTGCTCGCGTTCCTCCTGCCGAGCGCCGTGCCGCTACTGCTGTTCGTACTCGGCCCGATGGTCGCTGCGGCGTGGATCAGCCTCCAGAAGTGGAACCTGCTCGCGCCGATGAAGTTCGTCGGGCTCGACAACTACGTGAAGCTGCTCACCGATCGCACGACGGGCGAGGTGTTCCTGCACACCGTCTACTACATCGCCGGATACCTCCCGCTCGTGTACATCGGCGGCCTCGCCCTCGCTCTCGCGCTCAACACGGCGCTCAAGGGCAGGTCGCTGCTGCGCGGCGTCTACTTCCTGCCCGTCGTCACGAGCTGGATCGTGGTGGCGCTCGTGTGGCGGTGGCTGCTCAACCCGAGCAACGGCATCGTCAACACCGTCCTGGGGTTCTTCGTAATCGCGGGCCCCGGCTGGTGGACCGATCCGGTCTGGGCGATGCCGTCGATCATCCTCGCCTCGGCGTGGAAGGACCTCGGGTTCGTCATGGTCATCCTGCTCGCGGGGCTCCAGGCCATCAACCCCGACATGTACGAGGCCGCGAAGATCGACGGCGCCGGGTGGTGGCGGCGCCTGTTCAGCATCACGCTGCCGCTGCTCTCGCCGAGCACGTTCTTCGTGCTGGTGATCTCGCTCATCAACGGCTTCCAGGTCTTCGACCAGGTGTACGCGATGACCGGCGGCGGCCCCAACGGGGCGAGCGAGGTGGTCGTGCAGCAGATCTACGACCTCACGTTCCGGTACGGCGCGGCGGGCGAGGCTTCGGCGCTGTCGTGGATCCTGTTCATCGTCATCCTCGCGATCACGCTCATCCAGGTGCGCGGCCAGCGTCGGTGGGTGACCTATGGCTAGGCGCAACGCGGGGTGGATCATCCTCCATGTCGTGATCATCGTCGGCGCGCTCGTGATGTTCTTCCCCTTCCTGTGGACGATCATCACGTCGATCAGTCCGGGTGTGGGCCTCACGGTCGTGCCCCGACTCATCCCCGAGAACCCGAGCCTCGAGGCGTACGCGCGGCTGTTCTCCGAGCGGCCGTTCGGGCGGGTCATCCTCAACAGCTTCGGCCTGGCGGCAGTCACGACGATCGTGCAGCTCATCACGAGCTCCACGGCGGGCTATGCGTTCAGCCGGCTGCCGTTCAAGGGCCGGGGAGTGGTGTTCGCCGTGTACCTCGCGACCATGATGATCCCGCTGCAAGTGCTCATCGTGCCGCTCTTCGTCGAACTCAAGAACTTCAACCTGCTCAACACCTACATCGGCGCGCTGCTGCCGACGTTCGCGAGCGCGTTCGGCATCTTCCTGCTGCGGCAGGCGATCAACCAGGTGCCGCGCGAGCTCGACGAGGCGGCGACGCTCGACGGCGCCGGGCACTTCAGGATCTTCTTCTCGGTCATCATCCCGAACATCCGGCCGGCCCTCGCCACCCTCACGATCTTCGCCTTCATGGGCAGCTGGAACAGCTTCCTGTGGCCGCTCGTCGTGCTGCGCAAGCCCGAGCTGCAGACCCTGCCCATCGCCCTCGCGGGCCTTCAGGGGCAGTACACCACGGAGTGGGACGTCATCATGGCCGGCTCCGTCGTGAGCATCCTCCCGATGCTCGCGCTCTACATCTTCGCCCAGAAGTACGTCATCCAGGGCGTCGCCAGCTCGGGGATCAAATGATCTCCGCGCACCACCCCCACCCGAGTGAATCAAAGGAGATAACAGCACCATGAAGCGCACACTCATCGCGGCAACCGGCATGCTGGGCATCGTTGCCCTTGCACTGTCCGGATGCGCGAACACCCCCGCGGCCGACGAAGGCCCCGTCACCATCACCTACACGAACTTCATCTCGAACGACGGCAACGAGGACAACCTCCAGACCATCGTCGACGCGGTCGAGAAGGAGAACCCCGACATCACCGTCGAGGTCACGACCCTGCCCTACGCCGACTACGGCACGGCGCTGCAGACCGACCTCGCGGCCGGCACGCAGTCCGACGTCTTCGACATCGAGTACTCGAACTACGCCGCGTACCAGGCCAACGGCGTGCTCGCTCCGCTCACCGTCGAGAACCCGGACGCCTACCGCCAGTCGCTCCTCGAGGCGTACTCGACGGATGGCACCTCCTACGCCCTGCCCAGCTCGTTCTCCGACGTGGTGCTGTACTACAACAAGGACCTGTTCGACGCGGCGGGCGTGGACTACCCGACCAACGACTGGACCTGGGCCGACGAGAAGGCGGCTGCCGAGAAGCTCACCGACCAGGCTGCGGGCCAGTGGGGCGACCACCAGCCGATCAGCTTCTACGAGTACTACAAGGCACTCGCACAGGCCGGCGGCAAGTTCCTCAACGACGACAAGACCGCTGTCGCGTTCAACACGCCGGAGGGCCTGAAGGCCGCCGAGTGGCTCGTGAACAAGAGCGGAACGGTCATGCCGACCATCGAGCAGGGCCAGGGCACTCCCGACTTCGACACCAACCTGTTCAAGGACGGCAAGCTCGCGATGCTCCACACCGGCATCTGGATCTTCGGCGCGGTCGCCGACGTGCCCTTCAACTGGGACATCGCCGTTGAGCCGGGTGACACCCAGCAGGCCAGCGCTGTGTTCTCCAACGCGGTCGGCGTCTCGGCCACGAGCGAGCACGTCGCCGCGGCCACCAAGTGGGCGGAGTTCCTGACCTCGTCCGACACCATGGTGCAGACCCGCCTCGACGCCGGGTGGGAGCTCCCGCCCATCTCCGACGAGAAGCAGCTCGCCACCTACCTCGACAAGGGCGCCCCTGCGAACCGCCAGGCGGTCTTCGACTCCCTCGACGGCATCGCGCTGCCGCCCGTGGTCGCCGAGGGCCAGACCGAGATGCAGGACATCATGGGCGAGGAGCTCGTGGAGGCCCAGGCCGGTCGCAAGACCGTGCAGGAGGCCCTCGACTCCGCCGAGGAGCGCATCAACGCAGTAATCGGCGGCTAGTAGTCCCTCCGGACTCACCGCCCGGGTCCCGGGGCTACGGCCCCGGGACCCACCCACCACGACTTCAGGGAGCATCACAGACATGACCGCCGTCGAGAGCAGTGCACCGACACTGCCCGAACTCGCCGCGCTGGCCGACACCAGCCTCGACACGATCGTGTCGTTGCAGGATCCGTCCGGAGCGTACCCGGCGAGCCCCACCTTCTCGGCGTACCGCGGCTACTCGTGGTTCCGCGACGGGGCGTTCATCGCCGACGGCGTCTCCGCCTGGGGCGGCGTCGACTCCGCGAACCGGTTCCACGCATGGTGCTCCCGCATCCTCGTGTCGCGGCGCGAGCAGATCGGCCGCATCGTCGAGGCCGCCGCCGCCGGCACGCCAGTTCCCGACGCCGAGATGCTGCCCACCCGGTTCACCTTCGCCGGTGGCGAGGGTGCAGACGAGTGGTGGGACTTCCAACTCGACGGGTACGGCACATGGCTGTGGGCGGTCGTCGAGCACGGCAACCGGCACGCCGTCGAGCTCGCGCCCTGGCAGGACGCCATCGATCTCGCCGTCGACTACCTCGTGAGTTCGTGGCGCCGCCCGTGCTTCGACTGGTGGGAGGAACGGGCGGAGGAGGTGCACGTCTCCACCCTGGGCTGCATCGCCGCGGGTCTCGCGGCCGTCGGTCCGACCCTCACGGGGGAGCGCGCGCTCGCCGCGCGGCTCGCCGTTCAGGAGATCCGTGCCCTCATCCGCCAGGACGGCCTGTCGAACGGGCACCTGTCGAAGTGGATCGGGTCGCCCGAGGTCGACGCGAGCCTGCTGTCGGTCATCCGGCCCCTCGGCGTGTTCCCCGCGGACGGGTCGATCGGCACCGAGACGATCGCAGCCATCGACTCCCAGCTCAACGTCGACGGGGGCGTGCACCGCTACCTCGCCGACACGTTCTTCGGCGGCGGCCAGTGGCCGTTGCTCAGCTGCTTCCTCGGTCTCGCCCTGCTGGGCGCCGGCGACCGCGATCGCGCGCTCGACCAGCTGCGCTGGGCGGCCTCGACCGCGACCCCCGAGGGTGACCTGCCCGAGCAGGTCGACCGCCACCTGCTCGCCCCGCACATGAGGCAGGAGTGGGTCGACCGCTGGGGTACCGTCGCGACTCCGTTGCTGTGGTCGCACGGCATGTACCTGCGCCTCGCCGCGGACCTCGGCCTGAGGGGCGCCGCGTGATCCGCCACCGCCCGTTCGGCTCGGGCCACCCGTACTCCGTCGACACCGAGCAGCGGCATCCGGTCGATCCCGTCGCGGGGGAGCCCGTCACGCTGGGCGTGCGCACCTCCGGCTCGGTCGACGGCGTCACGCTCGAGTACACGGTCGACGGGGTCGCGCACACGAAGCAGCTCGCTCCCGCCGTGCGGAAGTCGCGCGGCCAGACCGTTGACGGCGGCCACCTCGCCTCCGCCCAGGCGCGCCTCGCGCGGGCGTCGAGCGGGTGGTCGGTCACCCTCGACTCGCTCGTGCAGGGCCAGCGCTACCGCTACCGGTTCGTCGCCGGGGCGCAGAAGACCCGCTGGTTCGAGTTCACGGTCTTCGCCTGGGAGCAGCGCGGCGACCGCTCGGTGCTCACGGATGGCACGGCCATCGCCCGCGTGCGCCTCTCGCTCCCGCTCGCCCCGGGCGAGCACGTCACCGGTTTCGGCGAGCGCTACGACGCGCCCGACCACCGCGGAACGACGCTCGACTCCATCGTGTTCGAGCAGTACAAGAATCAGGGTGCCGAGCGGAAGACCTACCTGCCCATGCCGTTCGCGCACGTCGTGGGCGGCGAGGGCTGGGGCTTCCACGTGCGCACGTCGCGGCGGGTGTGGTTCGACCTGCGCGACCAGCTCGAGATCGAGGCGGAGACCGGCCCCGACGGCGAGCTCGACGTCGCCGTCTACCGCGGCACCCCCGTGCAGGTGCTCGACCAGTTCCTCGCCGAGGTCGGTCGCCCCGAGGAGCTGCCCGACTGGGTGTTCCGGCTGTGGGCGAGCGGCAACGAGTGGAACACGCAGGCCGAGGTCATGCGCCAGGTCGACGCGCACCGCGACCACGAGATTCCCGTGGGCTCGGTGGTGATCGAGGCGTGGAGCGACGAGAGCACCTTCACCGCCTGGCGCGGCGCCCAGTACACGCCGGGCGAGGGCCCGCACCGCCTCGGCGACTTCACCTTCCCGCACGACGGCCCCTGGCCCGACCCGAAGGCGATGGTCGACGAACTGCACCGGCGGAGCATCCGGCTCCACCTGTGGCAGATCCCGCTCATCAAGATGCGCCCCCACCCGCGCGATCAGGTCGCGATCGATGCCGCCGAGGCGATCCGCGAGCACGTGCTGATCGAGGAGGTCGCGCCCGACGGCTCGCTGCGCCCGTACCGCAACCGCGGCTGGTGGTTCCCGCTCGGGCTCATGCCCGACCTCACCGACGAGCGCGCCGCGCGCTGGTGGACCGACCGCCGCCGCTACCTCGTGGATGAGCTCGGCATCGACGGCTTCAAGACCGACGGCGGCGAGCACGCGTGGGGCCGCGACCTGCGCTACCTCGACGGCCGCCACGGCGACGAGGCGAACAGCACCTTCCCGGTCAGCTACGCCAAGGCCTACGGCGACCTGCTGCGCTCCGCAGGCAAGGCGCCCGTGACGTTCAGCCGTGCCGGGTTCACCGGCAGCCAGTCGCACGGCGCGTTCTGGGCGGGCGACGAGAACTCGACCTGGGAGGCATTCCGCTGGTCGATGTTCGCGGGCCTCTCGGCTGCGTCGAGCGGCATCCTGTACTGGGGCTGGGACTTCGCCGGCTTCTCGGGCGAGATCCCGGATGCCGAGCTCTACCTGCGCTCGGCCGCAACGGCCGCGTTCGTTCCGATCATGCAGTACCACTCGGAGTTCAACCACCACCGCACGCCGTCGCGCGACCGGACGCCGTGGAACATCGCCGAGCGCACGGGCGACGACCGCGTCATCCCCGTGTTCAAGAAGTTCACCGACCTGCGCGAGCGGCTCGTGCCGTACCTCGCCGCGTCGGCGCGCGCCTCGATCGAGACGAGCGCTCCGCTCATGCGCCCGCTGTACTTCGACCACCCGGGCGACCCGCTCGTCTGGGAGCACCCGCTGCAGTGGATGCTCGGCGCCGACCTGCTCGTGGCGCCGGTACTCGAGCCCGGCGCCGCCGAGTGGACCGTGTACCTGCCCGCGTGCGAGTGGGTCGACGCCTTCACGGGCGAGCGCCACGGCCCGGGTATCGTGACGCGCCCCACGCCGATCGACGAGTTGCCGGTCTACGTGCGCGCCGACGCGTGGGAGCGGATGCGGCCGGTGTTCGCCCCGGCGGGTTGAGTAGGCCGCCCGCGGCCGTATCGAAACCAGGTTTCGATACCCGGGCCAGAGCGCGCTACCCAACCCGCGCCGCGCCCTAGGCTGGTCGGATGCTGCAGCCCATCCTCGCCGGATTCGTCGCCGCGATCTCGGGGTTCGCCTCGTCGTTCGCCCTCGTGATCGCGGGTCTGGTCGCGGTAGGGGCGACGGATGCCCAGGCCGAGTCGGGCCTGCTGGCGCTGTGCCTCGCCATCGCGGTGGTGAGCACCGTCGGGGCGCTCTGGTTGCGCATCCCGCTCGCGATCGCCTGGTCCACGCCGGGAGCCGCGGTGCTGCTCGCGGCCGCCGGCAATGGCTTCCGGTTCTCCGATGCGGTGGGGGCGTTCCTCGTCAGCGGCGTGCTCATCGCCCTGTGCGGGCTGTGGCCGGCGCTCGGCCGCGCCATCACGAGCATCCCCAAGCCGCTCGCGAGCGCCATGCTCGCGGGGGTGCTGTTCCCGATCTGCCTCGCCCCCTTCAAGGCGATCGCCGACCCCGCGATCGTCCTTTACGCGCTACCGATCTTCGTCGTGTGGCTCGTGCTGTACCGGCTCGCGCCGCGCTGGGCGGTGCCCGCCGCGATGGTGGTCGCCATCGTCGCGATCGTCGTCTACGCCGGGACCGACTGGATCGCCGCCGCCGACCTGCCGGCGCTCGCGATCGTCGCGCCCACGTTCGACCCTCTCACGATCCTCAGCCTCGGGCTTCCGCTGTTCATCGTGACGATGGCGGGCCAGAACGTGCCGGGGTTCACCGTGCTCTCCACCAACGGCTACCCGCCGCCGCCGCGCTTCGCGCTCGTGAGCACGGGCCTCGGCTCGGCGGGCGCCGCGCTCTTCGGCGGGCACTCGATCAACCTCGGGGCCATCACCGCGGCGATCATGTCGGGGGAGGAGGCGCATCCCGACCCGAGGACGCGCTGGGTGGCGACCCTCACCAACGGGCTGCTGTATGTGCCGCTGGGCCTCGCGGCCGGGGTGGCCGTCGCGCTCGTGAGCGCGGCGCCGAGCATCCTCATCACCGCCGTCGCGGGTCTGGCCGTGCTGGGCGCCCTCATCACGAGTGTCGTCAACGCCATGGACGACCCGCGGCACCGCGTCGCGGCGATCGTGACGTTCCTCGTCGTGGCCTCGAGCATCGTGATCCTCAACATCGGGTCGGCGTTCTGGGGCCTGCTCATCGGCGCGCTGGTCATGGCGTGGCTCAGGTGGAATGGTCGGCGCACGCGGCGCGTTGCCCCCTAGATGAACCTCTCCGTGCTCGACCTCGCATCCGTCTACGAGGGCATGAGCAACGGTGAGGCGCTGCGGCAGACCATCGCCACCGCCCAGGAGGCGGAGCGGCTCGGTTACCGCCGGTTCTGGGTCGCGGAGCACCACGGGATGCCCGCCATCGCGAGCTCCGCGCCGCCGGTGCTCATCGGGGCGATCGCCGCGGCGACGAGCACGATCCGCGTCGGATCGGGCGGCGTCATGCTGCCCAATCACTCGTCGCTCGTCGTGGCCGAGCAGTTCGGCACCCTCGCTGCGCTCTACGGCGACCGCATCGACCTCGGCCTCGGCCGGGCCCCCGGCACCGATCCGCTGACGACGTCGGTGCTGCGCAGGGGAGCGACGAATGAGACGGTCGACGACTTCCCCAACCAGGTGATCGAGCTGCTCGCGTGGTTCGGCACCATCCCGCCGCTCGAGAACGGCATCGGGTCGCGCGTCGTCGCCGTGCCGGGGCTGGGCGACTCGCCCGAATTGTGGCTGCTGGGGTCGAGCGACTTCAGCGCGCGACTCGCCGGGCTCATGGGCCTGCCGTTCGCATTCGCCCACCACTTCGCAGGCGGGCCGAACACGCGCACTGCGTTCGACGTCTACCGTGACAGCTTCACGCCGTCCGTGGTGCTGCGCGAGCCGCACTCGATGGTCGCCGTGGCCGCGCTCGTCTCCGACGAGGCCGAGCGGCTGATGCTGCCCGGCAACCTCGGCTTCGTGCGCATGCGTCAGGGCGCGCGCCCCTCCCGGATTCCGACGCTGGCCGAGGCGGAGGCGCATCCGTGGTCCGAGGCAGAGCTCGCCTGGGTTGCCGAGCGCAACTCGCAGCAGGCGATCGGAACCCTCGACCACGTGCAGGAGCGCATCGCCGACCTCGTGGCGGTGACCCGCGCGGACGAGGTGATCGTCGTGCCGCAGGGGCCCGATCTCGACACCAAGCTCGCAACGCTAAGGTCGCTCGTATGAGCACTTTCACCCCGCCGCACACCACCCTCGAAGCCTCCCGCGTGATTCTCGGCCTGATGCGGATCACCGAGCTCACCGCCGACGAGATCCGCGCCCTGGTCGGTGCCGCGCGCGACGCGGGCATCAACGTCTTCGACCACGCGGACATCTACGGGGGAGCCCCGCACGTGTGCGAGACGCTCTTCGGCGACGCGGTGACCTTCTCGGCGGCCGAGCGCGAGTCGGTCATCATCCAGTCGAAGGTGGGCATCCGGCCCGGTCGTTTCGACTTCTCGAAGCAGCACATCCTCGACACCGTGGACGGCTCGCTGAAGGCACTGCGCACCGAGTACCTCGACACGCTGCTGCTGCACCGCCCCGACACGCTCGTCGAGCCGGACGAAGTCGCCTCGGCCTTCGACGAGCTGGAGGCCGCGGGCAAGGTGCGTACGTTCGGCGTCTCCAACCACACGCCCGGCCAGATCGAACTGCTCAAGCGCTCAGTGAAGCAGCCCCTCGCGTTCAACCAGGTGCAGCTGAGCATCACCCACGCGCCCATCATCGCGTCGGGCATCGCCACGAACATGGTCGGGCTCGACCAGTCGATCGACCGCGACAACGGCATCCTCGACTACTGCCGGCTCAACGACGTCACGCTGCAGGCCTGGTCGCCGTTCCAGAAGGGCTTCTTCGACGGCGTCTTCGTGGGCGACCGCAAGGCCTTCCCCGAACTCAACGTCGCGCTCGACGAGATCGCGGCGGACCACGGCGTGACGCCGACCGGCATCGCCGTCGCCTGGATCACCCGCCACCCCGCGACCATGCAGGTCGTGCTCGGCACGACGAAACCGGCCCGCGTGATCGAGTCCGCCGCGGGGGCCGACGTCGACCTGAGCCGCGAGGAGTGGTATCGCCTCTTCACCGCGGCGGGGCACACCCTGCCCTAGGGCGCCTCGCGCAGTGCCTGCGCCTGATCGCGGGCGACGCCGCGCATGCGGTCGAAGATCTCGAGCACGGTCTCCAACTCCGCCTCCGACTTGTCGGAGAGGGCGCTCATCCACGACTGCGACATCTCGGCGTAGAGCTCGCCGATCTCGCCGCGCCGCGTCTTCTTCATGACCACGAGCACGCGGCGCCGGTCGCGCGCGTCCATGAAGCGCTCGACCCAGTTGGCGCGCTCGAGCCGGTCGACCATGCGCGTCGCGGCGCCGCTCGTGAGCCCGGCAGCATCGGCGAGTTCGCTCGTCGACACCGTGCCCTTGCGCATGAGCAGCGTGATGGCGCGCAGGTCGCTGATCGTGAGCCCGAGCCGGTCGGCCAGTGCCTCCTGCAGCGCGACGCCGTCGGAGACCGTCTCCGCGACATCGGCTTGGAGGCGGGCGATGAGTTCAGCACGACTGGGCTGGGCCATGCCCCATGCTAAGTCGCGTGTACCCCGATGCGCCCAGGGCACGCCGCACCCGGCGGGTTGAGTAGCGCGCTCTGGCGCGCGTATCGAAACCCTGAGGTCTCGATTGCCGCGGGCGGCCTACTCAACCCGCCCAGGGCGCTAGTTCAGCCCACGCCGATCGAGCAGCGGCTGGATGTCGGCGTCGCGCCCGCGGAAGTCGCGGAACGCCTCGAGCGGGTCTTTCGACCCGCCCACCCCGAGCAGGCGCGAGCGGAACCGGTCGCCGTTGGCCCGCGTGAGGCCCCCGTTCTCCTTGAACCACTCGACGGTGTCGGCGTCGAGCACCTCGCTCCAGATGTACGAGTAGTACCCCGCGTCGTACGCGGAGTTGGCGAACACGTGCTGGAAGTAGGTGCTCGAGTACCGGGTCGGCACCGCGGGATGGTCGAGCCCCACGGCGGCCAGCGCGGCCGCCTCGAACGCGGGCACGTCGGTGATCGCGGCATCCGCGCCGATGTTGTGCCAGGCCTGGTCGAGCAGGGCCGCGGCGAGGTACTCGCTCGTCGCGAACCCCTCGTTGAACGCCGACGACGCCTGGATCTTGTCCACGAACTCCTGCGGCATCGGCTCGCCGGTCACGTGGTGCACCGCGTAGTTCGCGAGCACCTCGGGCCAGAGCATCCACATCTCGTTGACCTGGCTGGGGAACTCGACGAAGTCGCGGTACGTGTTCGTGCCCGCGAACTTCGGGTACGTCACGCGCGCGAACAGGCCGTGCAGCGCGTGGCCGAACTCGTGGAAGAACGTGTTCACCTCGTCGTAGGTGAGCAGCGTGGGCTCACCCGCCGCGGGCTTGGGCACGTTGAGGTTGTTGGTGACGACCACCGGATGCCCGAGCAGCTCCGACTGGGAGATGAGCGAGTTCATCCACGCGCCGCCGCGCTTCGAGTCGCGCGTGTAGAGGTCGAGCGTGTACAGGCCGACGGGGGAGCCGTCGTCGTTCAGCACCTCGAACACCCGCACGTCCGGGTGGTAGGCGGGAATGTCGGGCCGCTCGGTGAAGGTGATGCCGTACAGCTGGGTGGCGGCGAAGAACACGCCGTCCTTGAGCACGCGCTCTGACTCGAAGTAGGGCCGCATCGCGACCTCGTCGACGTCGTACTTCGCCTGGCGCACCTTCTCGCTGTAGAAGGCCCAGTCGTGGGCCTCGATCGGGTGGCCCGCCTGACCCTCGAGGTCCGCCTGCTCCGCTTTCGCGTTGCGTGCCGCGGGAGCCGCGAGCTTGTCGAGCATGGCCCGCACGTTCGCGGGCGTCTTGGCGGTCTCGTCGGCGATCACCCACTCCGCGTGGCTCGCGAATCCCAGAAGCGTGGCGCGCTCGGCGCGCACCCGCGAGATGTCGAGCACGAGCTGCTTGTTGTCCCAGTCGTTGTCGCGCGTTCCGCGGGCGCGCGACGCGGCCATGATCCGTTCGCGCACGCTGCGGTTGGTGAGCGACGAGAGCCACGGATGCCCAGTCGGCAGCACGAGCGTCACGAGGTACTTGCCCTCCAGACCCCGCTCCTTGGCGGCCTCGGCAGCGGCGGAGATCTCGCCCGGCTCGAGGCCCGCGAGGTCTGCCACGTCGTCGATCACGACGGCGAGGTCGTTGGTGTCGGCGAGCAGGTTCTTCTCGAACCGCGTGGTGAGGGTCGAGAGTTGCTGGTTGTAGTCGCGCAGCTTCTCCTTCTCCGCGTCGTCGAGGCCCGCGCCGGCGATCGTGAACTCCATGTAGTAGCGCTCGACCAGGTAGCGGCTCTCGGCGTCGAGCTGCAGTTCGTCAAGCTGGTCGTGGATGGTCTTGATGCGCCAGTAGAGCTGCGAGTCGAGCCTGATCGCGTCGGAGTGCGCGGCGAGCTTGGGGGCGATCTCCTCTTCCAATTCGGCAGTCGCATCGTTGCCGTCGGCCGACACCTTGTTGAAGAACACGGTCGCGACGCGCTCGAGCACCTGGCCGGCCTTCTCGAGCGGGATCATGGTGTTCTCGAACGTGGGCATGTCGCGCCGCATCGTGATCGAGCGGATCTCCTTGAGGTGCTCGTCCATGCCGATCTCGAAGGCGGGGGCGTAATGCTCGTCCGTGATCTCGGCGAAGGGCGGCATGCCGTAGGGAAGGGTGCTCGGTTCGAGGAAGGGGTTGCTCATTCCTCCACCCTAACCGCTGCATGCAAAGGTGTCATTGCAAACGTTGCGTTGCAAAGAACTCTTTGCAATGCTACCTTTGCACCATGAGCGAGAACGAGATCCCGGCTGACCGCCAGCTGGACATGGAGAGCCTGAAGGCCCTCGCGCATCCGCTGCGCGTGCAGATCCTCGACACGCTCAGCACCTACGGCCAGTTCACCGCCAGCGGGCTCGCCGAGCGCCTGGGGGAGTCCAGCGGGGCCACGAGCTACCACCTGCGCCAGCTCGAGAAGCACGGGTTCGTGCGCGAGGTGGAGGGCAGGGGCACCGGCCGCGAGCGCTGGTGGGAACGGATGCCCGGCGCCATCAACCTCAACGCTTCCGAGCTCGGCGACACCCCGGCGAACCGCGCGGTCACGAAGACCGTGCTGCGCCAGTGGGAGCGCAACCGCTCCGGACTGCTGAACGACTTCCAGGAGCGCGGCTACGACGTGCTGCCGAAAGAGTGGCTCGGCGTCTCGGAGATCTCGACGATCAACCTGAGGGTCACCGTCGAGCAACTCGGCGAGATCGCGAAGCACTGGGAGGCGTTCATGGAGAAGCACCTCAACCCCTACCGCGGGCAGGACGCACCCGGTGCTCGACCCGTGCAGATCCACTTCAACGCCTTCCCCGTCATCGACGGTGAATCGACCCCCAAGAGCCCCGAGAAGGAGGCCTGAGAACCATGATCGAACTGCTCGACCGGGCCCCGGAAATGTCGGTGGCCGAGCGTACTTTTGAACCCAAGGAAGAGGTGTACACGATGACAACGACTACGGCATTCGGCGTTCGGCGGGCACGCCCGCACGGCCTCGACCGCGCGATCATGCGCGTGAGCCTCATGATGCTCCTGGCTGCTCGTCGGCATGCCGACCGCACTGCAGTGAGCTACGAGGAGCACACGCGCAGGCACACCGTGCGTCTCGCGACCCAGCGCCGCGAGAACAACGCCGCGTCGCTCATCTCACGGGTCTTCTGAGCCCACGAGACCACCAGCCCCGGTCATCCGCGACCCGCACTTCTGGCGTCCTAGCGCCATCCTCCTGTGCAGACCTCTCGCGGGGCCGGGGCTGGCTCGCGTTATGCCTCGGGGTCCTCGACGATGACCGCGCCTTCGTGGTCGATACGGATGACCGTGCCGTCGTCCAGCTCGACGACCGGCCGCCCCTCGAGCCAGGTGAGCGTCCAGCGCCACCCGTCGGTGGAGACACCGGCCAGCTCGCCCTCGACGCTCGCGATCGCCTCGACGACCTCCACCGGCAACCGGTCGGGCGGGGTGTCGCCCACGTTCCAGCGCGTGCCGAGCTGCATCAGGTCTGCTTCTCGTAGGTGACCCACGTGGTGCGGGTCGCGAGCTTGTCGTAGACACTCTGGGCCGTCGTGTTGTCGGCCGCGGTGATCCAGCGCAGCTTGCCGCCTCCGTCGGACGATGCGCGCTCGGCCACCGCCTCGATGAGGGCGGATCCGGCGCCCGAACCGCGGTGGCCCGGCTCGACGTACAGGTCGTCCAGGTACCACTCGTTGGCCGCGGTAAACGTGTCGGGCAGCGCGCGGTAGTGCGCGAATCCGTAGGCGCGCCCGTCGTCGACCGCGACCACCGCCTCGAGGGGCGACTCCGCGTTCATGAGCCAGTGCCACACGCCGTCGAGCACGGTCTCGCTGAAGTCGGTCTTGTAGAAGACCCCGTACTCCCGGAAGAGCCGGCGCCAGGCGTCCTGATCGCCCTCGTGGATGTCGCGAACCTCGGTCATGCTTCCGCCGTTTCCGCGAGCACGATGTCCCGCACCTCGATCGACTCTGACACGACGAACTCTACGCTCGCGATGCGCCCGACGGCCCGCAGGTCGCCGAGGCCCTCCTCCAGGATGGCGGGCCCGGCGATGACCGCCGACACCACATCGGTCTTCTGCGAGGCCTTCGCGTCGGTCTTCGCCCGGCGGATCGAGATGAGCGCCTCGCTCACCGTGCCGAGGAGTCCCGACGGCACGGCGATGACGCCGAGGTCGTCGCGCGTGGGCCAGGCGGTGGTGTGGATCGAGCCCTCGTGGGTCCAGCTCCACACCTCCTCGGTGGCGAACGGCAGGTACGGGGCGAACAGGCGCAGCAGCACGTCGATCGCGGTGCGCAGTGCCAGCGCGGCGCTCGCCTGCGCCTCGGCGGAGCCCGCTCCGTACGCGCGCTCCTTCACCAGCTCGAGGTAGTCGTCGCAGAAGGTCCAGAAGAACTGCTCGGCGGTCTCGAGCGCCTTGGCGTGGTCGAACTCCTCGAGCGCGGTCGTCGCGGTGTCGATCACCCGGCCCAGTTCGGCGAGCATGTCGAGGTCGAGCGGCTCGACGATCGACGATCCTTCGACGGCCTCGGGGAACGAGTAGACGAACTTCGCCGCGTTGAGCACCTTGATCGCGAGGCGCCGCCCGATCTTGATCTGCTTCGGGTTCTGCGGGTCGAACGCGGCATCCGTACCGAGTCGGCTGGAGGCGGCCCAGTAGCGCACGGCGTCGGAGCCGTGCTCGTCGAGCATTCCCTTGGGGGTGACGACGTTGCCCTTGGACTTCGACATCTTCTTGCGGTCGGGGTCGACGATGAAGCCGGAGATCCCTGCGTTCTTCCACGGGATCGTGCCCTCCTCCAGCTCGGCGCGCAGCACCGTGGAGAACAGCCAGGTGCGGATGATGTCCTGGCCCTGGCTGCGCAGCGAGTAGGGGAACACCAGCGAGAAGAGCTCGGGGTCGGTGCCCCAGCCGCCGGCGATCTGCGGGGTGAGCGATGAGGTCGCCCAGGTGTCCATGATGTCGAGCTCACCCACGAATGTCGTGCCGCGGTCGGCCTCGGTGTAGCCGGCGGGCACGTCGGTCGACGGATCGATCGGCAGCACGTCCTCGCTGGGGAGGATCGGTGCGCCCTTCTCGCCGTTCGCGTCGAGCTCGTACCAGACCGGAATGGGCACGCCGAAGAAGCGCTGGCGCGAGATGAGCCAGTCGCCGGTGAGCCCGCCCACCCAGTTCTCGTAGCGCACGCGCATGTGCTCGGGCGTGAAGCCGATCTGCTGGCCCGCCGCGATGAGCCGGTCGCGGAGCCCCGCATCCCGCGCGCCGTTCTTGATGTACCACTGGCGCGTCGAGATGATCTCGAGGGGCTTGTCGCCCTTCTCGAAGAACTTCACCGCGTGCGTGATGGGCTTGGGGTCGCCGATGAGCTCGCCCGACTCCTTGAGCAGCTCGACGACCTTGGCCTTGGCGCTGAACACCGTCTTGCCCGCGAGCTCGGCGTAGGCGGCCTGCGCGGCATCCGTCACGATCACGTCCGGTGCGTCGGCGATGATCCGGCCGTCGGCACCGATGATCGTGCGGTTGGGCAGGTCGAGCTCGCGCCACCACACGACATCGGTCACGTCGCCGAACGTGCAGATCATGGCGATGCCCGAGCCCTTGTCCTGCTGGGCGAGGTGGTGCGCCACCACGGGCACCTCCACGTCGAAGAGCGGGGTGCGCACGGTCGTACCGAAGAAGGGCTTGTAGCGCTCGTCGTCCGGGTGGGCGACGAGAGCCACGCACGCGGGCAGCAGCTCCGGGCGGGTGGTCTCGATCTCGATGTCGCCGGTGCCGTCGGCCTTGTGGAAGGCGACGCGGTGGTAGGCCGCGGGCTGCTCCTTGTCTTCGAGCTCGGCCTGCGCCACCGCCGTGCGGAACGTGATGTCCCACAGCGTGGGCGCCTCGGCCTGGTAGGCCTCGCCACGCGCGTGATTGCGCACGAATGCGCGCTGGGCGGCGAGCTGGGCCTCATGGCCGATGGTGCGGTAGGTCAGGTTCCAGTCGACGCTCAAACCGAGCTGGCGCCACAGGTCCTCGAACTGCTTCTCGTCCTCCGCGGTGAGCGTCTCGCACAGCTCGATGAAGTTGCGGCGCGAGATCGGCAGCTGGTCCGCGGCCTTCGACGAGGCGTTGTCGCCGCCCTCGAGGGGCGGCACGAAGTTCGCGTCGTAGGGCAGGGTCGGGTCGCAGCGCACGCCATAGTAGTTCTGCACGCGGCGCTCGGTGGGCAGGCCGTTGTCGTCCCAGCCCATCGGGTAGAAGATGTCGCGGCCGCGCATGCGCTGGAAGCGCGTGACGAGGTCCATGTGCGTGTAGCTGAAGACGTGGCCGATGTGCAGGCTGCCCGACGCGGTCGGCGGCGGGGTGTCGACGGAGAAGATGTTCTCGCGCGTCGACGACTCCCTATCGAACCGGTAGGTGCCCTGGGCCTCCCAGGCCGGCGACCACTTGTCTTCGAGGCCTTCGAGGGCTGGCTTGTCGGGAATGGCGGCGGCAGGTCGTGTCGACACAGTTGTGCTCCGGTTCGATATGTGCGGCACCGAGTCAGTAGGTGAGGTGCCTGAGTGTGGGGTTGTGCTTCGATGGTACCGTGCCAGCCCCCACGCGTCGTGCCTCGATCGACCTGCGCGGCGGCCTGCTCGGGCTCGTCGGCATCCGGCCCACCATCGTCATCGGCGGCCGGGCGCAGCCCGCGCAGTGGGGTGTCGGCACCTGGCAGCTCCCCGCCGATGCGGACGCCGACGTGGCAGTGTTCCTCTACCGGTTCGGCGTCACGTGGGGCCGCGCATCCGCAACGCTCAGGCCCACGGATGCCCCGGCGCTCGTGTACCGCGCGCCGGTGCTCCCGTTCCTGAAGGGGCGGCTCGCCTAGCCCGTCACCTTGATGATCTTGCTGGCCTTGCTGCCATCGGTGGCCACGGCGGTGATCACGTAGGTGTGGCTCCCGTTGCCGCAGGTGTACTCGAACGGACGGTAGCCGTTGGGGAAGTCGTTGGTCGACGTGCCGCTGGCGGGCAGCGAGTCGCCGAAGAAGGGCGCTTCCTGCGCGTCGCTGCCGCCGGTGTCCACGCCGAAGTAGACCTCGTTGGCGTTCTCCGTCGCCCACTTGATGGTGATGACGACCGAGCTGCCCGCGCTGCAGTCGACTGTCGACGGGTTGATCGTGAAGGTGTCGACCGAGACCTCCGTGCTGGGCGGCGGGTCGACGGTCGCGGTGGGCGTCGGGGTCGGTGTCGGCGTGGGGGTCGGTGTGGGAGTGGGGGTCGGTGTGGGCGTCGCGCTCGCCGTGGGCGTGCCGGACGAGGTCGGGAGCGTGCTCGGGGTGCCGCTGCCGCGCGTCAGCAGGATGATGAGCACGATGAGCACGGCGATCAGCAGTGCGCCGCCGATCGAGGCGAGGATGATGAGGAGGCGGCGCGACTTGCGCTCCTCGACCACCTCGAGCGGCACGGTCGGGGTGGGGGCCGCGAGCTTCTCGGTGGGGGCATCGCCGGCCGCATCGAACCGCTGGGTGGGAGTGTCGTCGCTCATGTCGTAACCCCTCAGAAATGCGGAAAGTCCCCGGTCGAGGCCAGCCTAAAGCTAGCGCTCGCCCGGGGACAACGGGGGATTACTCCGCGATCTCGTCGACGGGGCGCTTCCAGCGCGACGCGACGAGGGCGGCAACCAGGGTGATCGCGGAGATGGTCGCGAGCACGACGCCCGGGTGCCACCACGCGGCATCCGTGGCGTTCGACAGGCCCTGCGTGACGAGCGGGATGAACCCGGAGATCGTCGCCGCGATGGCGTAGGCGATGGCCATGGCGCTGTAGCGCACCGGGCCGCCGAAGATGCCCGCCATGAGTCCGCCGAGCCCCGCCCACGCGAGGGTGGGGAGGATTCCGCCGATGATCATGGTTCCGACGAGGATCGGGAACGTGGCGAACTGGAGCAGGTAGTACATCGGGAACGCGATCGCGAGCGTTCCGATCGCGCCGATGAGCACGACG
>CAIXMB010000113.1 GCA_903920435.1 uncultured Actinomycetes bacterium | reverse complement strand
CGGTCGCAGATCTCGTAGACCTGGTCGAGGAAGTGCGAGATGAACAGGATCGCGACGCCGCGCTCCTTGAGTTCGCGGATGATGCGGAACAGCTCGGCGACCTCGTCGGTGTCGAGGCTGGAGGTCGGCTCGTCGAGCACGAGCACCGTGAGCTCGCCCGACATGGCCCGGGCGATGGCGACCAGCTGCTGCACGGCGAGCGAGTGCGAGCCGAGCAGTGATGCCGGGTCGATGCTGAGCCCGAGTTCGGCGAGCACCTCGGCCGCGCGGCTCTGCATCGCGCGCCAGTCGATGCCCCACCAGCGCCGCGGCTCCCGGCCCAGCATGATGTTCTCGGCCACGCTCAGGTTCGGCAGCAGGTCGATCTCCTGATAGACGGTACGGATGCCCGCCCGCTGCGCCTCGGCCGGCGTCGCGAAGTGCACCGGCGCACCCGCGAGCGCAATCGACCCCGAGTCGAACGGGAGCGCGCCCGTGATGCCCTTGATGAGCGTGGACTTGCCCGCGCCGTTCTCGCCCATGAGCGAGTGCACCTCGCCCGGGTACATCCGGAAGTCGACGCCGTCGAGCGCCGTCTCGGCTCCGAACCGTACTGTGGCGCCCACGACCTCGATGACGGGGCGCGCCTGCTCAGACATCGCCTCTATCATGCCCGGATGCCCGGGGTTTCCCTAGGCCGCGGCCCCTCAACTACCGGCGCCGCGAGCGAGCGACGATGATGCGCTGCACCACCACGAACACCAGCAGGAGCGCGCCGATGGTGATGCGCGTCCACGACTGCTCGGCGCCGAGGAACGAGATGGCCGACTTGATGGTGCCGTAGACGAAGACACCCACCATCGATCCGAGCACGTACCCGCTGCCGCCCGTGAGGAGCGTGCCGCCGATGACGACGGCCGCGATCGTGTCGAGCTCGGTGCCGATGCCGTTGAGCGGGTAGGAGGCACCGGTGTACGCGGTGAACGCGACACCCGCCAGCCCCGCGCAGACCCCGCTGATGACGTAGGCGAGAAGCTTGGTGCGCACGACGGGCAGGCCCATGAGCTTGGCCGACTGCTCGTTGCCGCCGACCGCATAGATGGTGCGGCCGAACCGCGTGTAGGCGAGCACGAGGGCCGCGACGACCACGGTCAGCAGGGCCAGGATGCCGGTCGGCGTGATCGACCAGCTGCCCGGTGCCGCCTGCAGCCGGGTGGACTGCAGCCACAGGATCGCCTTGTCCTCCACCTTGATCGACGACAGGCTCACCATGAAGGCCAACCCTCGGGCGGCGAACATCGCCGCGAGGGAGGCGATGAAGGGTTGCACCCCGAAGTACTGCACGAGCACACCCACCCCGAGTCCCATGGCGGCGCCGACGACGAGCATGATCGGGATCACGAGGGCGACCGGCAGGCCATCACGCAGCAGGCTCGCTCCGAGCATCCCGGTGAAGGCCATGACGGCACCCACCGAGAGGTCGATGCCACCCGTGAGGATCACGAACGTCATCCCGACCGCGAGGATCAGGAGGTAGGCGTTGTCGAGGAGCAGTGACGAGATCACTCGCGGGGTCAGGAAGTTGCCGAAGTACGCCTGCGCGGCGACGAACATCACCACGAGGATGAACACCGCGGCGAACACCGGCACCCACGAGATGCGCCGGCTGATGAACCGACGGGCGAACGCGAGCCCGGATGTACGGGTCGGGGAGAGGGACGTGGTCACTGGGCTGCCTCCGCGCCTGAGTCGGTGAGGGTGGGTGTCGCCGGGCCGCGCCGCACTCGGCGAACCGCCCGGGAGAGCCGATCACGCAGTTGCGGCGACTGCACGAGCACCACGATGACCACGACGATCGCGAGGAAGAGCGGGCTCACCGCGGGAGGCACGCCCAAGAACGTGATGGTCGACTTGAGGGTCTGGATCGTGAAGACGCCTATCACCGTGCCCGCGATGCTGAACTTGCCGCCCATGAGGGAGGTGCCTCCGAGCACCACGGCGAGGATCGCGTCGAGCTCAATGTACAGACCCGCCGCGTTGGCGTCGGCGGCCATGATGTTCGAGCTGTAGAGAATGCCGGCGATCCCCGCGAGGAGACCGCTGACCGCGTAGGCCGCCCAGATGATGCTCCGCGACCGGACCCCGGCGAGTCGGCTCGCCTCCGGGTTGATGCCGACCGCTTCCGTCAGGACCCCGAGGGCGGTCCGGCGTTCGATCAGCGCAACTGCGATCACGGCCGCGATCGACACGAACAGGGCGAAGGGCAGACCGATCAGGTACCCCTGCGCCATGAACTTGTACGGGTCGCTGTTGATGGTGGTGATGAAGCCGCCGGTGATGAGCAGCGCGATTCCGCGACCGGCCAGCATGAGCACCAGGGTCGCGATGATCGGCTGGATGCCCACCACCGAGACGAGGAAGCCGTTCCAGACCCCGAGCACGAGCGCGACGAGCACGCCCGCGGTCGCCGCGATCATGACCGTGGCCAGTGAGTCGGGCGCGGGCGACCCCTCGATGATGGTCAGGGCCACCGCGCCGGAGACCGCCATGATCGCGCCCACCGACAGGTCGATGCCCCGGGTCGCGATGACGATGGTCATGCCCAGGGCGACGAGCATGAGCGGGGCGCTGTTGCGCAGGATGTCGATGATCGGGCCGTACAGCTTGTCGCCCTGCACGGTCACGCTGATGAACGACGGGCGGGCGATCGTGTTGACGAGCACCAGCACCAGCAGTGCGATGATCGGCCAGGTCATCCGGTGCTTGAAGATCCGCTTCATGCGACGCTCTCCGGTTTCTTGATGGTGTCGTGCGCGATGAAGTCGACGAGATCGGCGACTTCGATGTCGTTCGAGGCGAGTTCCCCGATCTTATGGCGGTCGCGCATCACCACGACCCGTTGGCTGATGCGAAGCACCTCCTCGAGCTCGGACGAGATGAAGACCACCGAGAGGCCGGCGTTCGACAACTCGGCGACTTTGCGCTGGATGTCGGCCTTGGCGCCGATGTCGATGCCGCGCGTGGGCTCGTCGAGGATGATCAGCTGGGGCGCGGTCGCGAGCCAGCGGGCGAGGAGCACCTTCTGCTGGTTGCCGCCGGAGAGTTCGCGGATCAGGCGGTGCGGGTCTGCGGGCGTGACGCCGAGCGCGTCCATGTACTCCGCGACCACGCGCTCCGGGTTGCGCACCTTCCGCAGCCAACCGCGCTTCGCCTGCAGGCCGAGCACGATGTTCTCCGCCACGGTGAGGTCGCCGATGATGCCCTCGGCTCGGCGGTCCTCGGACGAGAACGCGATGCGGTTGTCGATCGCGTTCCGAGGGGTGGTGATCCGGGCGGGCCGGCCATGCATCTCCAGCCGGCCGGTGTCTGCGCGGTCGGCGCCGTAGAGCAGGCGCGCCAACTCGGTGCGACCTGAGCCGAGCAGGCCCGCGATACCGATCACCTCGCCCTCGTAGACATCGACGTCCACGGGGTTGAGCGAGCCCTTGCGCCCGAGCTGGGTAGCGCTCAGCACCGGAGCGTCGGTGCGGTCGACGGTGCGCACGGATGCACGTGACAACGCCTGGAGCTCGTCGAGCTCCCTGCCGATCATGAGCGAGATGAGCTCGGCGCGGGGCACCTCGGAGACCGGATGCTCGGCCACGAGCTTGCCGTTGCGCAGCACGGTGAGGCGGTCGGAGATCTCGTACACCTGGTCGAGGAAGTGCGTGACGAAGAGGATGGCGACCCCACGGTCGCGAAGGTCGCGCATGACGCCGAAGAGCTGCTCGACCTCGCTGCGATCGAGGCTCGAGGTCGGTTCGTCGAGAACGAGGACCTTCGAATCGGTGACCATCGCCCGGCTGATCGCCACGAGCTGCTGGAGCGCTATCGAGTGGCTGGAGAGAAGGGAGCGGGTGTCGATCTGCACGCCGAGGTTCTCGAGGTGGCGAGCGGCCTCGCGATGGGTGCTCCGCCAGTCGATGCGGCCCGCGACCCTGCTCTCGTGCCCGAGCATGATGTTCTCGCCAACGGAGAGGTTGCCGCACAGGTTCACCTCTTGGTAGACGGTGGAGATTCCCGCGGCCTGCGCATCGGCGGTACCGCGGAAGGTGCGTTCGACGCCGGACACGGCGATCGTGCCGCTCGCGATCGTGTACACGCCCGTGAGTGCCTTGATGAGGGTGGACTTTCCGGCCCCGTTCTCACCCATCAGGGAGTGGACCTCACCGGCGCGAAGAGTGAAGTCGACGCCCTCGAGGGCTTTCACTCCTGGGAACTCGATGGTGATGCCGCGCATCTCCACGACGGGCGGGACTTCGCTGTCCGCGGTCATTGCTGTTTCCTCGTTGTTCGGGACGGAATCCGCCGGGGGCCCTGGACGAGCCCCCGGCGGACTGGTGTGACTGGCTGGCTAGTACGGGCGGGTGGGCAGCAGCTCCACCGCGTCCTCCTGCGTGAACGCTCCATCCGGAACGATCGTCGCCTTGTCGACCGTCTCACCCGCGAGGACTGCCTTCACCACGGCGGCGACCTTCTCGCCGAGGATCGGGTTGCACTCGACGATGTAGTTGAATTCACCGTCGGCGAGCGCCTGCATGCCGTCGTGCACCGCGTCGATGGTGACGATCTTGATGTCCTGACCGGGTACGAGACCGGCAGCCTTGATCGCGTCGAGCGCGCCCAGACCCATGTCGTCGTTGTGCGCGAACAGCAGCTGGATGTCCGATCCGTACTTCTGGAGGAAGCCCTCCATGACCTTCTTGCCGCCGTCGCGCGTGAAGTCACCGGTCTGCGAGTCGAGCACGTTGATCGACGTGCCCTTGATCGCGTCGGCGAAGCCGGTGGCGCGGTCGAGTGCAGCGGACGAACCGGTGGTGCCCTCGAGCACGACGAGGTTGGTGGGCTCGCTGCCGAAGTTCTCAGCCGCCCACTCGCCTGCCGTGTGGCCCTCCTTCTGGAAGTCGAGGCCGACCCAGCTCGCGTAGAGGTCCTCGCTCGCCGAGACCGTGCGGTCTTCGAGGATGACGGGGATGCCGGCATCCTTCGCCTCGGTGAGCACGTCGTCCCAGCCATCCACGGTGATCGGGGCGATCACGATCGCGTCGACACCCTGGTTGATGAAGCTGCGGACCGCGGCGATCTGCGCTTCCTGCTTGTTGTCGGCCGCGTTGAAGACCAGCTTGAAGCCGTTCTCCTCCGAGAATGCCGCCTTCATCGACTCGGTGTTGGCGCTACGCCATCCGCTCTCCGAGCCGGTCTGTGCGAAGCCGACGGTGATGAGACCGTCGTCCGCGGCGTCGCCGCCGGTGGTGCCTGTGCAGCCGGTCAGTGAGAGCGCGAGAGCGCCCACGACTGCCAGCCCGCCGAGAATTTTCTTCATACCCAAAACCTCCTTGTTCGGGATCCGGCGACGCCGGACAGTGCTGTTGCAAGACTGCCGGGGTGCATGACCACGCTGGCATTGCCGCAATGTTAGCGCTCACATTCACCCGTTCGGCAAGGGGTCTCGGTAACGTTTTGGTAACGGAGCCTGTTTTTGATGAGCCTAGCAACCCAGATCACACCCGTCACCGCTGCGCGTCATCTTGGCAGTGTTAGCGCTCTCACCTCGCGGGTTGCCATCGGAGCCGGTTGTCGGAAGGATCGGCAGCATGGAAGAGAACTACGACGCCCTGCTCGGTGAGTTCCAGGAGAGCGACGAGGTGGTTGCGCAGAGCGACGGGCTCTACGTGAACGGAGCGCTCTTCGCGTTCCTCGACAAGGGCGCACTCGTCGCGAAACTGCCCCTCGGCCGGCTTGCCGACCTCGAGTACCGCGACATCGCGGTGCCCTACGTCTCTGAGAAGCATCCGACCCGCGACTGGGTGAGCATCACCGATGAGCAGCTCTGGCCCGAGATGGTGCGCGAGGCGCACCGGTACGTTGGGGAGCCGCAAGTGGGTGGCGAGAGTTAACGAAGAAAGACCGCCACTCGGGCGGTCTCTCTTCCTCTGCGGAGACGGTGGGATTTGAACCCACGGAACCCAATAAAGGGTTCTCCACCTTAGCAGGGTGGTGCACTAGGCCGAACTATGCGACGTCTCCAGTTGTTCGACACCCATCATGCCACACGGGCGCCGGGCGCCCGAACGGGTGCCTAGCCCCAGTTCGGCCCATCGTCGTTGGTAACTGTGCAGGTCTGGTCTGCAGCAGTCTGGCCGCGGACCCCTTCCAGCACCGGCAGTGTCGACGTGTCGACGGGAGCGCCGGTCTCGCTGGTCGTCGGTAGCGGGGCAGCATTGGGGTCGAGAGCTGAACCCTCGCCATCACCCGCCTCGGCGAGCTTGAATGGCTGGTCTGAAAGGACGTACTGCATGAGTTGATCCCCCAACTCGGTGTTCGGCTTCACCTTGCCCGCGTAGACACCCTCTGTGTTTCCGGTCGTGCCGGGGTACTGCACGAACGTCACGTTCTCCATCGGGATGTTCTTGAGCGCGAGCGCAATGGACACCATGGTGGGTATGTTGCCCAGGCTCGACGAGAGCGTCATGTTGCTTAGCGCAGCGTCCGCGAGGTTATAGACCTTCTTGAAGTCCCCGAGCGTGTCGGAACTCTTAAGCGTACGCACGAGCGACGAGAGGTACACCTGCTGCGAACTGATTCGCGTAAGATCGCTACCGTCACCCACCCCGGAACGGGTCCGGAGGAATGCGAGAGCATCCCAGCCACTGAGGGTATACGTGCCCGCCGTATCGAGCGTGACCCCATCGCCGTAGAAGGGCCCGTCAACGCAGACGGGCACGCCGCCGATGGCGTTCGTCATGGCGATGACACCCTTGAATGTGATCAGGCCGGCGAACTGGATCGGCAGGCCGGTGAGCTCCTCAACAGTGAGGGCGACACAAGGCAGCCCGCCGTAGTAGAGCGCAGTGTTGATCGGCTCGGTGGAGTAGGCCTTCACGTCGCCGGATCCGTCGTCCCAAGGGCACTCGGGGATCCCGACGACCATGTCCCGCGGGATACTAATAGCCACCGCGTGCGTTTGGTCCTGCGAGACGTGGAGCACCATGTTCACGTCATTGAGCACGGATGTCTCGTCCTCGGCATCGCCGCCGATCCCATCTTGGCCCTCACGGGTGTCGCTACCGACGATGAGGATGTTAAAACCGCCCTCGATCGCCCCGATCTCCGGTGGCGGGCCCTCGGTCTCCCCGATGAGTTGCACCGTATCGGTCTTCGAGTAAAGGCTGTTGAATGCAATAGCCCCGACCGAGGCCCCGCTCACGAGCACCACCGCAAGGGCAGCTGCAACGAACTTTAAGATGGTCGGCCACAGGCCGTTGCGACGCAGTTGACCGTGCCGCGCGATGCCTGCGAGCCGGGGCACGCCGTTGCGTGACCGGAGCTCCGAGCGCGGTCGCAGCTCGGAGCGGGGAGTCAAGTCGCTCATGACAGTCCTTTTCTCTACCTGGCAAAGAGGGGGTCAGGCTGAGCGGAGGGCGTGGGATTCGAACCCACGAGACATTGCTGCCCACCAGTTTTCAAGACTGGCTCCATCGGCCGCTCGGACAGCCCTCCCGGCGTGACCAAGCTCCGAGTGTACCCGAGGGGCGGCGCGGAACCCTGAAGATCCGTCTAGAAAGCACCAAGCACGGATGCGACGCCGTCGTCGAGGTCGGTGCCGGTGGTCTCGTTCGCCACCGCCCGCACCTCGTCGGGCGCCTGGCCCATTGCCACTCCCCTGCCCTCGACGGACGCCCACTCGAGCATGTCGATGTCGTTGCGCCCGTCGCCGATCGCCATGACCCGGTTGCGCGGGATGCCCAGCATGCCGCGAACCCGCTCGAGCGCGGTCGACTTGTTGACGCCGTCGGGGGCGATGTCGAGCCAGGCCGTCCAGCCCACGTTGTAGCTGACCTTGTGCAGGCCCATGCGCTCGACGACGGAGAGGAAGTCCTCGATCTTGTGCCCGGGCGAGATGACGACGACGCGCGTGGCGTGCTGCGCGAGCAGCTCCTCGAAGGGCACCTTCTCGCTCACCGCACCGAGCGTGCCATCCGGGAAGGAGCCCGTGAACTTGTAGAGGCCGGCCTCGTCCTCGACCGCGTAATTCGCGCCCTCGAGGTTGGTGCGGATGGTGGTGAGCACCTCGGTGGGGTCGAACGTCTCGACGTGCTCGCGACGGTAGCCCATCGGGGCGTCGGGGTCGCGGCGGAGGGTGATCGCTCCGTTCGAGCACACCACGTACTCCGGGGTCAGGCTCAGACGGTCGAGGATCGGCAGGGTCATGGCCACGGACCGGCCGGTCGCGAGCATGACCTCGTGCCCCGCATCCCTGACCTTGCCGACCGCGGCGATCACGGCGTCGTTCATGACGCCGTCCTCCCGGAGGACGGTGCCGTCGATGTCGAGGGCGATGAGCCAGCGCGCGGTGCTCATGCGAGTGGCTCGAAGACCTCGAGGCCTCCCAGGTAGGGGCGCAGCGCTGCCGGCACGACGACGGATCCGTCGGCCTGCTGGTGCGTCTCGAGAATCGCGACGAGCCAGCGGGTCGTCGCGAGCGTTCCGTTGAGCGTGGCGACGGGCGAGGTCTTGCCCGACTCGGTGCGGTAGCGGATGTCGAGCCGGCGCGCCTGGTAGGTCGTGCAGTTGCTCGTGCTCGTGAGCTCACGGTAGGCGCCCTGGGTCGGAACCCAGGCCTCGATGTCGAACTTGCGGGCGGCCGACGAGCCGAGGTCGCCCGCGGCGACGTCGATCACGCGGTAGCTCAGCTCGCACGCCGCGAGCATCGACTCCTGCCAGGAGACCAGGCGCTCGTGCTCTGCCTCCGCGTCTTCGGGCAGCACGTAGGTGAACATCTCGAGCTTGTTGAACTGGTGCACGCGCAGGATGCCGCGGTTGTCCTTGCCCGCCGAGCCCGCCTCGCGGCGGTAGCAGGTGGACCAGCCGGCGTAGCGCAGCGGTCCGTTCGACAGGTCGAGGATCTCGTCGGAGTGGAACCCGGCGAGCGCCACCTCCGACGTGCCGGTGAGGTAGAGGTCGTCGGCGGGGAGGTAGTAGATCTCGTCGGAGTGCTCGCCGAGGAATCCGGTGCCCGCCATGATCTCGGGCCGCACGAGCGTCGGCGTGATGAGCGGGGTGAACCCCTCGGCCAGCGCCTTGTCGAGAGCCATGGTCATGAGCGCGAGCTCGAGCCGGGCGCCGACGCCCTGGAGGAAGTAGAAGCGGCTGCCCGAGACCTTCACTCCGCGGGCGATGTCGATCGCGCCGAGCAGCTCGCCGAGGTCGGCGTGATCGCGCGGCTCGAAGTCGAACTCGGCCTTGGCGCCGACCTCGCGCAGGGTGACGAAGTTCTCCTCGCCGCCGGCGGGAACGCCATCGACGATGATGTTGCCGAGAGCGCCGACGATGCGGGTGAACTCGAGTTCGGCATCCGTGGACTTCTGGCCGGCCTCTTTGACCTGGTTGGCGAGCGCCTGCGCCTGCAGCACGAGCGCCTTCTTCTGGTCGTTGGGGGCGGTCGCCACGGTGCGACCGAAGGCGTTCTGCTCCGCGCGCAGCTTCTCGAACTGCTGGATGCTCGTGCGCCGCTCGGCGTCGGCGGCGATCGCCTCGTCGACGAGCTGCACGGAAGCGCCTCGCGACTCCTGCGACCGTCGAATGGAGTCCGGATTGTCGCGCAGGAGTTGGGGATCGATCACCGCTCCAGCCTACCCAGCGCATGGCGTACCGTTAGCAGCGTGGCCACCCCTTCCGCGGACAAGAAGCCGCGCGCTGCCGTTGTCTACAACCCGATCAAGGTCGATGTCAGCAAGGTGAAAGACGTCGTGACCGCCGCCGCGAAGGCCGCGGGCTGGGCGCCCACCCTCTGGTTCGAGACGACCGAAGAGGATGCCGGGCAGGACGTGACCGCGAGCGCGATCCGCCGTGGGGCCGACGTCGTCATCGCGGCGGGTGGCGACGGCACGGTGCGCGCCGTTGCCGAGGCCCTGCGCGACAGCGGAGTGTCACTCGCGCTCGTGCCCTCCGGCACCGGCAACCTCCTCGCCCGCAACCTCGAGCTGCCCCTGACGAGCCTCGAGCACGCCGTCGAGATCGCCTTCAACGGGGATGACCACGCCATCGATCTCGGAATGGTGGAGATCATCCGTGCCGACGGCGACCGGGAGGAGCACGCGTTCCTGGTCATGGCGGGGCTCGGCCTCGACGCCAAGATGATCAAGAACACCAACTCGAAGCTCAAGAAGGCCGTCGGCTGGCTCGCCTACGTCGACGGCATCGCGCGCTCGGTGCCCGAGCTCAAGCCCGTGCGTATCACCTACTCCCTCAACAAGGGCGCGCAGCGCTCGATGAGTGTGCACACCATCATCGTGGGCAACTGCGGCATGCTGCCCGGTGGCCTGCTGCTCATGCCCGAGGCCAGGCCCGACGACGGGCTCCTCGACATCGCCGCGCTGCGCCCGCGCGGACCGTTCGGCTGGGCGAAGGTGTGGCGCAAGGTCGCGTGGGAGAACGGCGTGCTGCGCAAGTCGGCCCTGGGCCGCAAGATCATCGACCTCTCCGCCGACGTGCGCGACGTCACCTACCTCACGGGAACGGACCTCCGGATGACCGTCGAGGGCAAGCCCGAGGAGTTCCAGCTCGACGGCGACGAGTTCGGCGAGGCGCGCTCGGTGCACGCCTGGGTGGACCCGGGCGCCCTCACGGTGAAGGTGCCCGCGGCGGTCTAGCTCCACTTCATCGAGTTGCCCACTTTCGACGCCTCGCCCCGTCTTTAAGCGACAAAACGGGGCAACTCGAAGGGGTGGAAAGTTCGCGCGTCTCGTCGGCGCCGCCGTCAGCATGTCGGGATGCGTCCTCGCCCCTTACCCGCTGACCTTGCAACACACCCATTTACAGTGGGGGAGTCTGGACTCACGGCGCGCCGGCTCAGGGCGTCGGACCTGGACCGAAGCGTCTGGGGTGTCCGGAAGCACCTGGCGGACGAAAGCACGCTGCTGTCACGTTGCCTGCTCTACGCCAAGCGACTGGGAGACCGGGTCTTCTTCACCCACACGACGGCTGCCATGCTCTGGGACGCACCAGTCCCACTGCCCGTCGAACGGCAAGAGTTCCTCCACGTCTCGGTTCTCGCTCCCGCGCGTTCACCTCACGCGCGGGGGCTAGCGGGTCACAGTCTCCACATCGATCCGGCAGACGTCGTGCTCCGACGAGGCCTTCGGGTTTCGTCGCCAGCTCGCACCTGGTGCGATGTGGCTGCCCTCCTCGCGCTCGACGACCTGATCGCGGTGGGTGACTACCTCATCCATCACGACTCCCCGCTCACGAGCATTGACGAAATCGGGAGAGTTCTCGCGACCATTCCGCACATGCGAGGCGCCCGACGCGCGCGGGAAGCGCTGCCGCTGCTCAGCGATCGACCCGAATCCCCTCAGGAGTCGACGCTACGACTCATCGTCCTGCGTAGCGGGCTGCCGGAGCCCGAGATCAACCACGAACTCGTCGACTCCGAGACCGGCAAGGAGGTGCGCCCCGACTTCCGCTTCCGCAAGTACCGCCTCATCCTCGAGTACCAGGGCGACTACCACCGCACCAAGGCCCAGTGGCGCAAGGACATGACCCGACGAAGCCGCCTCGAGGCCCAAGGGTGGTTCGTCATGGAGCTGAACGCAGACGATCTCAAGGATCCCCGCGAGCTGGCCGCGCGCATCCGCATGGTGCTCGCGCGGCAGGGACAACGGTGAGTCGCCCACATCGGTCGCCCAACGGCTCATCGAGGCGGCAGAAGTGGGCAACTCGGCGAGGCGCTGGGGGCGCGGCGCAGGGGCGCGGGGCTACTCCGAGCCGTCGATCAGCCCGCGCAGCCAGTCGCGCGCGTCGACGAACGCGTCGTTGTCGTAGCGCGGGATGACCGTGATCGCGAGCTTGTCGGCGCGCGGGTAGCTGCCGAGGAAGATCACGTTGGGGCTGAAGCGCTTGAGCCCGAGGAGGGCGTCGGCGACACGCTCGTCGAGGATGTGGCCGTCGAGGTCGATGACGAAGCGGTACCGTCCGAGCGCGTCACCGATCGGGCGGGATTCGAGCAGGCTCATGTTGACGCCGCGCGTGGCGAACTGCTCGAGCATTTCGAGCAACCGGCCGGCCGTGTCATCCGGCAGCTCGGCGATGATCGAGGTCTTGTCGCTGCCGGTGGGTGCGGGCAGGGGCGCGATGCGCGAGACGAGCACGAAGCGCGTGACGGCGTTGGGGTTGTCGCCGATGCCCTCGGCGAGCACGACGAGGTCGTGGTGGTCCGTGATGCCGGGGGGCGCGACAGCCGCGTCCGCCAGGTCGGACGACAGCAGGTCGGCGGCGGCCGCCACGTTCGACGTCGCCGGGATGTGCCCGTGCGTCGGTAGGTGCTTGTCGAGCCACAGGTGCGTCTGGCCGTAGGCGACCGGATGCGCGTTCACGACGCGCACGTCGGCGAGGGTGGTGCCGGGCCGGGCGACGAGCACGAAGTTCACCGGGACGAGGTACTCCCCCACGATGCGCAGGCCGGGAATGTTGGCCAGCGCATCCTGGGCGACGCTCACGCCGCCCTCCACGGAGTTCTCGATGGCGATCATCGCGGCGACGCTGCGGCCGGCGACGACATCGTCGAGGGCCTCGCCCACGTTGTTCACGGGGCGCCAGGGCTGGCCGACCGCCTCGGGTACCTGCTTGAGCGCGGCCTCCGTGAAGGTGCCCGCGGGGCCCAGGTACGAGTACATGGTGACGAGTTTATGGTGGTGCAAGACTGTGCAGATGAACGACCGCGCAGGTACCCCGGCCCAGCCCTCCGACCTCATCGATGTGCACGAACTCGTACGGGCCTACTACGACCTGATACCGGATGTCTCGATCGCCGAGCAGCGCGTGGTGTTCGGCACGAGCGGCCACCGGGGCTCGTCCCTCGATACCGCGTTCAACGAGACGCACATCGCCGCGATCACCCAGGCGATCGTGGAGTACCGCGCCGGCCAGGGCATCACCGGACCGCTCTTCATCGGCAAGGACACGCACGGGCTCTCGCGCCCCGCCGAGACGACTGCGCTCGAGGTTCTCGAGGCCAACGGTGTCGAGGCGCTGGTCGACGAGTTCGACGACTACGTACCCACCCCCGCCCTGAGCCACGCGATCATCAAGTACAACGTCGAGCACCCCGGCGAGCCCCAGGCCGACGGCATCGTCATCACCCCGAGCCACAACCCGCCCCGCGACGGCGGGTTCAAGTACAACCCCCCGCACGGCGGACCCGCCGACAGCGACGCCACCACCTGGATCGCGAACCGCGCGAACGAGCTCATCGCCGACGGGTTGAAGGGCGTGAAGCGCGCGGAGCCCTCCGCCGTGGCCACCTACGACTACCGCAAGCACTACGTCGAGGATCTGGCGAACATCATCGACATCGACGCGATCAAGAGTGCGGGCATCCGGATCGGCGCCGACCCGCTCGGCGGCGCGAGCGTGCACTACTGGCAGCTCATCGCCGACCACTACGGCCTCGACCTCACCGTCGTGAACCCGGCAGTCGACCCGGCGTGGGCGTTCATGACCCTGGACTGGGACGGCAAGATCCGCATGGACCCGTCCAGCTCGAGCGCCATGGCCTCCGTCGTGGCGCGGCGGCACGACTACGACATTCTCACGGGCAACGACGCCGACGCCGACCGCCACGGCATCGTGACGCCGGATGCCGGACTCATGAACCCGAACCACTACCTCGCCGTGGCGATCCGCTACCTCTACACGCACCGCCCCGACTGGCGCGCGGATGCCGCGATCGGCAAGACCCTCGTGTCGAGCTCGATGATCGACCGCGTCGCCGACTCCCTCGGTCGCCGGCTGTGGGAGGTGCCCGTGGGCTTCAAGTGGTTCGTGCCCGGACTGGTCGACGGCTCCGTGGGCTTCGGCGGTGAGGAGAGCGCGGGCGCGAGCTTCCTGCGCAAGGACGGCACGGCGTGGACCACCGACAAAGACGGAATCCTGCTCGCCCTCCTCGCGAGCGAGATCCTCGCGGTCACCGGCAAGACCCCCTCGCAGCTCTATGCGGAGCTCGTCGCCGAGTTCGGCGACCCCGCGTACGAGCGCGTCGACGCGGTCGCGACCAAGGAGCAGAAGGCGCGCCTGGGCAAACTCAGTGGCGACGCCATCACGGCCACCGAGCTCGCGGGCGACCCGATCATCGCGCGGCTCTCGGAGGCTCCCGGCAACGGCGCGGCGGTGGGCGGGGTGAAGGTCGTCACCGAGTCCGCGTGGTTCGCCGCGCGCCCCAGCGGCACCGAGGACGTGTACAAGATCTACGCCGAATCCTTCAAGGGCCCCGAGCACCTGAAGCTCGTGCAGGCCGAGGCGAAGAAGATCGTCGACGCCGCACTGTGAGCCGTCGCACGCTCGTACTGCTCGTCACGATTCCCGCCCTCCTGTGCGCGGCGATCGGTCTCACCCACCCGCCGAGCCTCAACGCGGCCTCGGCTGAGCACTGGCGCACCATGCACCTCGTGCTCATCCCGATTTTCCCGCTCATCGGTCTCGCGCCCTGGCTCATCGCCCGTCGGGCGGGCGTGTGGTTCGGTCGCGGCGCCGCCGGGCTCGGTTACGGCTTCGCGGTGTTCTACACCTCGCTCGACCTGCTGGCCGGGGTCGCGGGCGGCGCGCTCGTCGCCTCCGGGCATCCGGATGCCACGGGCCAGGTCTTCGCGATCGCCCGGGTACTCGGCACCGTGGGCGTCGTCGCCCTCGTGCTGGCCTGCGTGCTCGCCGGATTCGCCGCGTTCCGGGTCGCGGGATTGGCCGCCCTCCCGGGCGCCCTGCTCGCGACGGTCGGCGCCGTGCTCGTGCAGCCCGGCCACATCTACCTCGGTCTCGGCACCGTGGCGATGCTGCTGCTGGCCGGCGGCTTCGCGGTGATGGCCTGGGCGGTCACCAAGCCGGCGGCCGCGGCGTGAGGGCGCTGCCCCTGCTCCTCGCCGTCCTGGCGCTGGCCGGATGCTCGGCGGTCGAGGTCGCGCCGGACCCGCGGGCCGGGGCATCCGACGCGCTGTTCGCCGACTTCGACGCCGATGAGCCCGGCTGCACCGCCGCGGTCGGAATCGACGGCGAGGTCGTCTGGGCGGGGGCGGCGGGGCTCGCCGACCTCGACGCGGGAACCCCGCTCACGCCCGACTCGGTCGTCGACTTCGCCTCCATCTCCAAGCAGTTCACCGCGACCGCCGTGCTGCTGCTCGAGCAGCAGGGGGTGCTGAGCCAGGACGACACCCTCGCGCGCTGGGTGCCCGACCTGCCCGACTGGGCGAGCCGCGTGACGCTGCGCAACCTCATCCACCACACCAGCGGCATCCCCGACTACGTCTACATCCTCGACGCGGGCGATGACGAAGTGACCACGAACGCCGACGTGAACGCGGTGCTGGCCGACCAGGAGCTCGGCGGCGATCCGGGCAGCTACTTCGAGTACTCCAACTCCAACTACGTGCTGCTCGCCGAGGTCGTCGAGAACGCGACGGGGATGACCCTGCCCGACTGGCTTGACGAGAACGTGTTCACCCCGCTGGGGCTCGAGCTCGTCGACGATCCCGCCTACGACGGGCCCGAGCTCGCCGTGTCGTACGACGAGGACGGCAGTGACGACGACTTCAGCCCGGAACTCTCGAGCTGGGCGCAGTACGGGGATGGGGGCATCCACGGCACGCCGTCTGCTCTCGTGGCGTGGCTCGACAACTACCGCACCGGCGCGCTCGGCGGCCAGGAGCTGCTGAAGGCGCAGCTCGTCGACCCGGACGGCTGGAGCTACGCGGCCGGCATCGAGATCGCCGCCGACGGCTCGATCGAGCACGACGGCTCGTGGCTCGCGTTCCTGTCGAAGTTCAGCGTGTCAGCCGACCGCCACACCGAGGTCGTCGCCAGCTGCAACCGCGACGACGGCGACCCCGACGCGCTCGTCGATCAGCTGAAGGCGATCTGGTACTAGTTCGCGTAGGTGGGCGCGGGTGGGAGGCCGAAGAACTCCTCGAGGGTCATGACCCCGGTGTCGTGCATCTCCTTGGCGAGCTCGAGGCCCACGTAGCGGTAGTGCCACGGCTCGAACTCGTACCCGGTGATGGGCGTGTAGCCATTGGGGTAGCGCAGCACGAAGCCGTACTGCCACGCGTTGGCGGCCAGCCAGATGCCCTGATCGGTGTCGGCGAAGCACTGGTCGAGCGAGCAGTTGGCCGGGTCGGCGCTGATGTCGATCGACAGGCCGGTCTGGTGCTCGCTGTAGCCGGGGCGGGCGCTCGTGAGGTCGGCCGCCTCCTGCCCGAGGCTCGACACCCAGCCGGAGTAGACGCTCTCCTGGCTGCCGTAGCTGCGGTAGGCACTCTGCGACGCCATCGCCAGGCCGGTTTGCGCGGTGTAGGCAGCGAACATCTGGACGACAGCGTCGGATGCCACCTGCCGCATGAACGGCTGGTTGACGTAGTTCACCGGCACCTCGACGAGATCCGGCGGCTCCCAGTCGGCGGGATTGAGCGGGCGCAGCTTGTCGGCGACCACCCAGATGCTGTTGGGGTCGTCGATCGAGAACTGGGTCTTGTCGAAGGTGGGGGTCGGTGTCGGAGTCGGTGTGGGCGTCGGCGTGGGCGTGGAGCTCTTCGTCGCCGAGGGCGACGGTGCCGCCGTGGGTTTGCCCTGGGGGCTCAGCACCACGATGGCGACCACGAGAGCGGCGACGACAACGACGCCGATGGCCGAGAACAGCACGATGGTGCGTCGACGGCGCACCGCCCGTGAGGGCCGGCGGCGTGGGCGCAGATCAGACACCCACCGATCATACGTTCGCAACACTCCCCAGGGAGTACGTCGCAGGTTGCCCGCGACGGTGCGCTGGGTGTAACTTTGCACTCTACGCAAAGTTTCTGGGCCATCGTCGGGCGCGTATCCGTCGATGGCCGTCTTTTTGCCACACCACAGTCTTTCCACAACACAGAGGAATTCATGTCGCGCGTCGAATCCAAGGGTAAGCAGCAGGCACAGGCAATCGCCGACGCCGGCGGCGTGATGACCCACCGCCAGATCCTGTTCGTGATCTTCGGCCTGATGGCGGGGATGTTCCTCTCCGCCCTCGACCAGACGATCGTCGGTACGTCGATGCGCACCATCGCCGACGACCTCGACGGTCTCAGCCTGCAGGCGTGGGTGACCACCGCCTACCTCATCACCTCCACCATCGCGACGCCGATCTACGGCAAGCTCAGCGACATCTTCGGTCGCCGCCCGCTGTTCATCATCGCGATCGTGATCTTCCTCATCGGCTCGGTCGCCGCTGGCTTCGCGAACTCGATGTACATGCTCGCCGTATTCCGCGCCCTCCAGGGCCTCGGCGCCGGCGGTCTCATGGCACTGCCGCTGGCCATCATGGGCGACATCCTCGCCCCGCGCGAGCGCGCCAAGTACCAGGGCTACTTCCTCGCGGTGTTCGGCATCTCGAGCGTCGTGGGCCCGCTCATCGGCGGCCTGCTCTCGGGCACGCCCGAGATCCTGTTCGTCACGGGCTGGCGCTGGGTGTTCCTCATCAACCTCCCGATCGGCGTCATCGCGCTCGCGATCGTGCTGCGCTTCCTGCACATCCCGCACACCAAGCGCGCCGTGCGCATCGACTGGTGGGGTGCCGCGACTGTGGTAGTCGCCCTCGTGCCGCTCCTGCTCGTCGCCGAGAAGGGCCGCGAGTGGGGCTGGGACTCCCCGGCCGCGTTCGCCTGCTACGTGATCGGCGCCCTCGGTATCGCGGCGTTCATCGTGAGCGAGCGACTGATGGGCGATGACGCGCTCATCCCGCTCAAGCTCTTCAAGAACGCGACGTTCTCGATGGCGACCGTGCTCGGGGTGCTCGTCGGCTTCGGCATGTTCGGCGCCATGATGACGATTCCGCTGTACCTGCAGCTCGTCGAGGGTGCGACCCCCACCGAGAGCGGCTTCCTCATGCTGCCCATGATCCTCGGTCTCATGATCGCCTCGATCGTGAGCGGCCAGCTCATCGCGCGCACCGGCAAGTACGCGATCTTCCCGCGCCTCGGCACGCTGCTCATGGGCGCCGGCTTCTTCTGGCTCACGTTCCTCACGGCAGACAAGCCGGTCATCTGGATCATGATCGGCATGTTCCTCATCGGCCTCGGTCTCGGTCAGATGATGCAGACGCTCACCATCGCGTCGCAGAACGCCGTAGGCCCGCGTGACATCGGTGTCGCCACCTCGTCGAGCACGTTCTTCCGCCAGATCGGTGGAACGCTGGGCGTCGCGGTGCTCTTCTCGGTGCTCTTCTCCCGCATCGGCGACGCGATCTCGAACCAGCTGGGCAAGTCGACGATCCTCAGCAACGCGCTCGACGCCGCGCTCAACCCGGCCATCGCCGGCGCGAGCGAGAACAAGGGCGTCATGGACGCGATCTGGAACAAGATCGTCGACCCGATCAAGGCGAACCTGCCCGCGGGCGTCGACCTCTCCGACGCCGCGACGCGCTCGAGCGTCGTCGACCAGGCGGTGCCCACCATTCAGGATGCGATCAACTCCGGCACCTCCGGCGGCAACCTGGGTACGTCGCTCGACGGCGACACCTCGTTCCTCAACGGCGCGAACCACGACCTGGCGGCGCCGTTCCTCAACGGCTTCAACGACGCGACGGTCACCGTGTACTGGGTCGGCCTCGCCGTCGTCCTGGTGGCGTTCGTGCTGAGCTTCTTCCTCAAGGCCACTCCGCTGCGCGCGAAGTCGGCGCTGCAGGAGAACTCGGACAACGAGGCGGCCCTCGCCGCTCAGCTCGCCGCGGCTGAGATGGGTGCGATGGTCGGTCCCGACACCGCGGGCACGACCGCCGTCGAGGTCGGCGCGCCGAAGAAGTAGCACCACCGCAGAGGGGGCCGGATGCCGCATCCGGCCCCCTCTCGCATGCCCGGGCCGCGCGCAGTGGTGAACAACTCAGGCACGATCGCCTTGTGGGTGCCCCAACCTGCCCTGACCGCTGCGGACTGCCTGAGTTGTTCACCGCGGGCGCCGGGATGCACGGGGCGGAGACGCGGACCCGCACGGCGTGTCGGGCCGTCGCCCGAAACATTTTCCGCGGGGCGAGTTCCGCTCAGATGCTGGCCGTAAGCGGTTGCAGCCGTGGGAGCGCTCCCAGCCGCTACTTGACAGGGTTTCGCCGCGCTGCCTAGGGTGACGTTCGATCCCGTGGGAGCGCTCTCACACCACCACATGAGAGCGCTCCCACGATCACCCCCATCCACGCACACAAAGGAGTGACCGTGAGTACCTCACGACGCACAATCGCGGCGGCCGTAGCCGGCGCAGCAGCAATCGCCCTCGTAGCAACCGGATGCGCGAGCGGAGGTGACACCGGATCGGCGGACGAGAAGATCACCCTCACGCTCGCGACCTTCAACGACTTCGGCTACACCGACGAGCTGCTCGCCCAGTACACGGAGCTGCACCCGAACATCACGATCGTGCAGAACAAGGCGGCGACCTCCAACGACGCCCGCGACAACTTCTTCACCAAGCTCGGTGCCGGTTCCGGCCTGGCCGACGTCGAGGCCATCGAGGTCGACTGGCTCGCCGAGATGATGCAGTACTCCGACAAGCTCACCGACCTCTCCGGTGACGACGTCGACGGACGCTGGGTCGACTGGAAGACCGCAGCGGCCACCGACCCCGACGGCCGCCTCGTCGGTTACGGCACGGACATCGGCCCGGAGGCCGTGTGCTACCGCCAGGACCTCTTCGAGGCCGCCGGCCTCCCGAGCACGCCCGACGAGGTCGCGGCGCTGCTCGAGGGTGACTGGGACACCTACTACTCGGTCGGCCAGCAGTACGTCGACGCCACGGGCAAGCCGTGGTTCGACTCGGCCGGCGCCACCTACCAGGGTGTCGTGAACCAGATCGAGAACGCGTACGAGGACAACGACGGCACGGTCATCGCCACCGAGAACCCCGACGTCAAGGAGGCCTTCACCTCCGTGCTCGAGGCGAGCTCGACCCTCTCGGCGCACCTCGGCCAGTGGAGCGACGACTGGTTCGCCGGTCTCGCCAACGGCTCCTTCGCCACGATGCTCTGCCCCGGCTGGATGCTCGGCGTCATCTCGGGCAACGCGCCTGACGTCACCGGCTGGAACGTCGCCAACGTCTTCCCCGGCGGCGGCGGCAACTGGGGCGGCTCGTACCTGACCGTTCCCGCCCAGGGCAAGAACACCGAGGCCGCTCGCGACTTCGCTGCGTGGCTGACGGCGCCGGAGCAGCAGCTCCAGGCGTTCACCAACGCTGGCACGTTCCCGAGCCAGGTCGCCACGTACGACGACCCCACGCTCACCGGTGCGACCAACGAGTACTTCAACAACGCTCCCGTCGGCCAGATCCTGATCGACCGGTCGAAGGCCATCACGGTCTCGCCGTTCAAGAGCGTGCACTACTTCCCGATCAACGACGCGCTGCAGAAGGCCCTCACCCGGGTCGATGTCGACAAGTCGCAGACGATCGAGCAGTCGTGGGACCAGTGGATCGCTGACGTCAAGGCGCTCGGCTAACCACCCCCTGAAGTAACAACCGGGCCGCGCGGTCACCCGAGACCGCGCGGCCCATCCCACGAACAGGAAAGACCATGACCACCGCAGCACTCGATGATGAGCGACGCGTCCGCCGCATCGCCTTCTCCCAGAAGCTCTCGCACTGGGACGTACGGATCTCGCCGTACCTCTACATCTCCCCCTTCTTCATCCTGTTCGCGGTCGTCGGCCTCTTCCCCCTCCTCTACACGGCGTACGTCTCGGTGCACCAGTGGCACCTGATCGGCGGCGAGGGCGACTTCGTCGGCCTCGACAACTTCGTCTTCGTGCTGCAGCAGCCGCAGTTCTGGATCGCGCTGCGCAACACCTTCAGCATCTTCCTGTTCTCCGCGGTCCCACAGGTGGGCTTCGCCCTGGTGATCGCCGCGGTGCTCAACGAGAACCTCCGCGCGAAGACCTTCTGGCGCATGGGCGTGCTGCTGCCCTACATCGTGGCGCCGGTCGCCGTGACCCTCATCTTCAGCAACATGTTCGGCGACCAGTACGGCCTCGTGAACAACTTCCTGCACAGCATCGGCATCCCGCCCGTGCAGTGGCACTCGCAGGAGCTGCCGTCGCACATCGCGATCGCCACGATGGTCAACTTCCGCTGGACCGGCTACACCGCGCTCATCCTGCTCGCCGGCATGCAGGCGATCTCCCGCGACATGTACGAGGCCGCGTCGATCGACGGCGCAAGCAAGGTGCGCCAGTTCTTCTCGATCACGATCCCGCAGCTGCGCCCGACACTCATCTTCGTCATCGTCACCTCGACGATCGGCGGGCTGCAGATCTTCGACGAGCCGCGCCTCTACGACCAGTACGGGCAGGGCGGCGCCAACTCGCAGTGGATGACCATCACCATCTACCTCTACAACCTCGGCTGGGGCCAGCTGAACTTCGGCCGCGCGGCCGCGGTGGCCTGGCTCCTGTTCATCATCATCATCCTCATCGGCCTTCTCAACCTCGCCATCACGCGGCGCATCGCGTCGTCGAGCGACCTGCCCAGCGAGCGCAAGACCCGGAAAGCGAAGGTCGCAGCATGACCGCCGAACTCGTCGACACCCATGTGGGCTCGGCCCCCGCCGAGCGCATCGTGCGCCGCCCCAACCGACTGATGAACCGCCAGAGGCCCGGATGGCTCGCCTACGGGTTCCTCATCGCGGTCATCCTGGGCAGCGTCTTCCCGCTCTACTGGTCGTTCCTCATCGGCAGCGGCGACGCCACCACCATCACGAAGCAGGACATCGTGTGGTGGCCGGGGGGCAACTTCCTCACCAATGCCGCAGCGGTGCTGAACAACGAGAGCGTCAACTTCTGGAAGGCGATCCTCAACAGCATCATCGTCTCGACTGTCGTCGCCTTCACGGTCGTGCTGTTCTCGACGCTCTCGGGCTACGCGTTCGCGAAGCTGCGGTTCCGCGGCAAGACCGGCCTGCTCGTGTTCGTGATCGCGACCATGGCCGTGCCCACGCAGCTCGGCGTGGTGCCGCTGG
>CAIXMB010000112.1 GCA_903920435.1 uncultured Actinomycetes bacterium | reverse complement strand
CGATACGCGCGCCAGAGCGCCCTACTCAACCCGCCTGGTGACCTCGGCGACCGCCGACCAGTCGAGCTCGGCGAGCTCGGGGTCGGCGAGCGCGGTCTCGAACCGGTCGCGCAGCACGGGCGCCGTCGGCAGTACGGTGCCGGTCTCGGCGGCGAGATCCTCGGCGAGCCCGAGATCCTTGAGGCCGAGCGGCATCGAGAAGCCGGGCGGCGTGTAGCGGCGCTCGGCGATCATCGAGCCGTAGCCCGAGTACACCACGCCGCCGAACAGCGTGCCCGCGAGCAGCTCGACGAAGTCGCTCGCGTCGACGTCCTGCGCCTCGACGAGCGTGATCGACTCGGCCATGGCCTGCAGCGCGTGCAGGATCGTGAAGTTCACGGCGATCTTCACGGCGTTCGCGCGACGCGGCTCGGTGCCGAACCGCCAGGTGCGGGCACCCAGCGCGGAGAGGTAGGGGGCGGCGAGCTCGACGAGGTCGTCCGGCCCGGCGACGAGCAGGTTGAGGTTGCCCGCTGCCGCCACCGCGGGGCGGCCGAGCACCGGGGAGGCGAGGTATCCGACCCCCGCCTGCGCGTGCACGGCGGCGATGCGGTCGGCGGCGGCGGCGCTGATCGACGCGGTGTTGACGTGCACCCGCCCGGGCTCGCCCGCGAGGTTCTCTGCGCTCAGCACGGCTTCGGAGGCCTCGTCGTTCGCGAACATCGAGAACGACACGGATGCCGCGAGCGCCTCCCGCGCGGACCCGGCGCGCACGGCGCCCCGACCGACAAGCTCGTCGCACGCCTCGGGCGTGCGGTTCCACACGATCACCTCGTGCCCGGAGTCCAGCAGGCGCCCGGCCATGGCGCTGCCCATGTTTCCCATACCGAGGAACGAGACGGTAGCCATACGGGAGCCCTTTCTCAATGAATCCAATGCCACACCCATCATGCCGTATCAGCGGCATCGAGGGGGAGTTCAGCAGTGCATTGGATTCAATCAGAGGCTAAAGCTCGTAGTCGACGGCGACGCGCTCGCTCGAGGTCACTGACTTGATGAAGTTCGAGACCTCCACATGCGCGGGGTGCGCCTGGTAGCCCTCGAGCGCCGCATTGTCGTCGTGCTCGGAGACGAGCACGACATCCCAGTGGCCCTCGACGAGCCCGAGGTCGGGCTTGAGCGACATCGAGAGCAGGCCCGGGATCACTCCCACGAGCGCGCCGAGGCGCTCCTGCATCTGCGAGATGTCGGCCGCGCGCTCCGAGTCGGCGGCGGCGGTGAGCTGGAACATGACGACGTGACGGATCATGCTCCCCACGATAGCGCTCAGCCCTCCCGCAGCCCGAAGCGCGCGTGCAGGCGCTTCATCCAGCGCGGGGCCCACCACATGATGCGCTCCTGCCAGGTCATGAACGCGGGAACGAGCAGCATGCGCACGAGCGTCATGTCGAGCAGCACCGCGACGGCGAGGGCGACGCCCAGCTGCTTGATGACCATGAGATCGCCGGTCGCGAAGCCCGCGAACACCACGACGATGATCAGGCCGGCCGACGTGATGATGCGGCCCGAGCGCTGCAGCCCCTTCGCGATCGCCTCGCGTGCAGGAGTGCCCGCATCGAGCGCCTCCTTGATGCGCGACAGGATGAACATCTCGTAGTCCATCGCGAGACCGAACCCGAACGCGAAGGTCAGCACCAGCACGAGCACGTCGACACCGTGCACCTTCGAGGCGTCGAACCCCATGAGCCCCGCGAAGTTGCCTTGCTCGAACCCCCACACGAGCACGCCGATCGAGGCGCCGAGCGAGAGTGCGCTCGCGATGAGCGCCTTGAGCGGCACGATGAGCGATCCGGTCATGAGGAAGAGCAGCACCACGGTGCCGAGGCACACGATGAGCGCCGCGAGCGGCACCCCGCGCAGGAGCGAGTCCGTGAGGTCGACGGTGCGGGCATCCGTGCCCGTCACCCACGAGTCGAAGGCGGGCTGGTCGGCACGGATGTCGGTCACCACGCGCACGCCGTCTGCGGGGTCCACGTGCACGACGGTGCGCCAGCCGTCCCCGATCTCGCGTGGAGTGCCGAGCGATTCGACGCCCGGAACGTCGGCCACGGAGCGCGACCACTCCACCGCATCGGCCTCCGTGGTCGTGACGAGGGCGATGCGCGGGCTCGCCGCCTCGGAGAAGTTGTCGCCCAGCGTCTCCACGAAGTCGAACTGGCTCGAGCTCGCGGGCAGGGCGTCGGCGCTCGAGTTCGCCACGCGCAGCGTGAGCAGCGGGCTGCCGACGATGATCAGCACGGCCGCGGTGGCGAGCGTCACGAGCGCGGGGTGGCGCTGCACGCGACGGGTGAGGCGCGAGAACACCCCCTCCTCCGGCGCGACGTCGCCGAAGCGCGCGATCACGCGGCCGAGGCCGGGGATGCGCGTGAGCGCTCCCGGCCGGACGAGCCGCTCGCCGCTCAGGGCCAGGAGCGCCGGCACGAGGGTGAGCGCGCTGACGATCGCGAACAGCGTGACGGAGAGGGCGCCGAGCGCCACGACGCGCATGAGCCGGGGCTCGAACGCGAGCAGGCCCAGGGATGCCACGGCGAACGTGAGCCCCGAGTACAGGATCGTGCGGCCGGCCCGCGACGCGGTGCGCCCGATGGCGGCGATCTTCTCGCCGCCCGAGCGGTACTCCTCCCGGAACCGCGACACCATGAGCAGCCCGTAGTCGATCGAGAGGCCGAGGCCGACGGCGGTGACGACGTTGATGACCGTCGTGTCGATGTCGGTGAGGTAGGTGAAGCCGAACAGTGCCCCGAGCCCGCCGACGATCGCGGCGATGGCGCCGACGAGCGGAATGCCGGCGGCGATGAACCCGCCGAAGACGAGCAGCATCACCACGAGCGCGATGGGCAGGGCGACGGTCTCGCCGCGCTGCAGGTCCTGTTCCGACATGTGCACGATCGAGTCGACGAGCAGGGTGCTGCCGCCCACCTCCACCGTCGCGTCGGGATACTGCGCCCTGAGCTCATCCGCCGCCGTCGTGAGCTCGGCGAGCAGGTCATCGATGGTCGCCGGGTCGGGGTCGCCGCCGTCGGTGCCCGACACGGTTCCGGTGAGGAGGAAGCCGTTGCCGTCATCGGCGAACAGCGGGGCCAGCTGCGGGATCGGGCTCCCGTCGGGCAGGCGCGGTGCCGCGAGCGGGTCGACGAGGGCGGTGTTCGGCAGGTCGGCCACGCGCTGCGCGAGAGCGGCCGTCGCGGCGATGGCGGGGGCATCCGTCGGGTCGATGCCGTGCGCGACGAGCGTGAGCGACTCGGTGGCCTCGCCCGTGCCGGCGAGCACGTCGCTTCCGTCCGCGGCCTGGCCGGCGGCCGTGGGCGCTGCGCTCTTCAACCGCTCGAACAGGGTCTGCCCGCCGACCCCGCCGAGGGCGAGCGCGCCCGCGACGCCGAGCGCGATGAGCCACGCCACGAGCGTGATGAACGGATGCCGCGCCGAGGCGCTCGCGAGTCGGGAGAGTGCGCCGTGCTGAGCCATGCCTCAGACTTTAGAGCGCCAGTCGTCCTCGTCGACGATCGGCACGGGGAGCGTGAAGGTGCCGGTGGGCGGGTCGATGATCGTCGCCTCGTCCCGACGGTGCCGCAGCACGGTGTCGACGTAGCTCGACACCGCCTCGGCGAGCGGGATGTCGCGGCCCTCGTTCTGCGACATGTACCACCGGTGGTCGAGCAGCTGGTGGAAGATCTCGGCGGGCTCGAGCTTGCCCTTGAGGTCTTTGGGGATCGCACGGATGACCGGCTCGAACACGCGCGCGGCCCACTCGTGCGCGACGACCTCCTCGTCGGAGTCCTGCTTGTCGAACGCGGCTCGGTAGGAGTCGAGGTCGTTGAGCAGGCGGCGCGCCTGGTTCTCCTGGGCGTCGAGGCCGGTGAGGCGCAGTAGCCGCCGGGAGTGGTGGCCGGCGTCGACGACCTTGGGCTGGATGCGCACGGTGGTGCCGGTCTCGTCGGTCTTGATCGCGAGCTCCTCGATGTCGAACCCGAGGTCGTTGAGGCGCTCGACGCGCTGGTTGATGCGCCAGCGCTCCGACTGGTCGAATTCCTCGGAGCCCGTGAGCTCCTTCCAGAGCGTGCGGTACTGCGCGACGATCCCGTTGCTGATCTCGACCGGGTCGATGTCCTCCGCGAGGCGCCCGCCGGCCTGCAGGTCGAGCAGCTCGCCCGCGATGTTGATGCGGGCGATCTCGAGGTCGTTCTCGCGCTGGCCGTTGCTGAGTCCGTCGTAGAGCTGACCGGTCTCGGCGTCGACGAGGTAGGCGGCGAACGCGCCCGCGTCGCGCCGGAAGAGGGTGTTCGAGAGCGACACGTCGCCCCAGAAGAAGCCGATGATGTGCAGGCGCACGAGGAGCACGGCGAGGGCATCGACGAGGCGCGTCGCCGTCTCGGGCCGCAGGCTCTGGGAGTAGATGGCGCGGTACGGCAGCGAGAAGCGCAGGTGGCGGGTCACGAGCACCGACTCGAGCGGCTCGCCCGAAGCCGACGTGCGGTTGGTGATGACGGCCACCGGCTCGACGCACGGGATGTCGAGGCGCTGCAGCGTGCGCAGCATGTCGTACTCCTTGCGCGCGAGCTCGGCGGAGGTCTCCTTGATCGCCACGACATAGCCGCTGAGGTTCACGAAGCGCACGACGTGGCGCGAGATGCCCTTGGGCAGCGCCGCGATCGTCTCCTCCGGCCAGGTCTCCAGCGGGATGCTCCACGGCAGGTCGAGGAGCGCGGGGTCGACTGTCGCCGCGGTGATGTTGAGTGAGCCGCTCATGGGTGTGTCCTTGAGTGGAACGGGCGGAGTCGACCTCTCGACTCCGCCCGATCGTTGGTGAAACCTAGCCCGCGACGACGGCCTTCTTGCTGAGGCGGAGGCCGGACTCGGTGTCGAACACGTGGATGTGGTTCGGCTCCGGGGTGATGACCACCTTGTCGCCGGCGCTCGGGTGCGAGCGGCCGTCGACGCGCACGACGATGTCGGTGCGGTTGCCGTCGATCTCGGTGTGGCCGTAGAGGTAGCCGTCGGCGCCGAGCTCCTCGACGACGTCGACGGTGACCGGGAGGCCGTCGCCGGAGGTCGAGACCTTCACGTCCTCGGGGCGCACGCCGATGGTGACCTTCTTGGCGCTCGTGCCGCTCAGGGTCTCGCGGTCGACCTTCGCCGTGGCGGTGCCGAACTTGAGACCGCCGTCGACGACGTCGGCGTCGAACAGGTTCATCGCGGGGCTTCCGATGAAGCCGGCGACGAACACGTTCTGCGGTGCCTCGTACAGGTCGCGCGGGGTGCCGACCTGCTGGAGCACGCCGTCCTTGAGCACGGCGATGCGGTCACCCATGGTGAGCGCCTCGGTCTGGTCGTGCGTGACGTAGACGGTCGTGACGCCGAGGCGGCGCTGCAGCGACGCGATCTGGGTACGGGTCTGAACGCGCAGCTTGGCGTCGAGGTTCGACAGCGGTTCGTCCATGAGGAAGACCTGGGGCTGGCGCACGATCGCGCGACCCATGGCGACGCGCTGGCGCTGGCCACCGGAGAGGGCCTTGGGCTTGCGGCTCAGGTACGGCTCGAGGTCGAGCAGCTTGGCGGCCTCGAGAACGCGGGTGGCGCGCTCCTCCTTGTTGACGCCGGCGATCTTGAGCGCGAAGCCCATGTTCTCGGCAACCGTCATGTGGGGGTAGAGGGCGTAGTTCTGGAAGACCATCGCGATGTCGCGGTCCTTCGGCGGCACGTCGGTGACGTCGCGGTCGCCGATGAGGATGCGGCCCGAGTTGACCTCTTCGAGGCCGGCCAGCATGCGCAGCGTGGTGGACTTTCCGCAGCCCGACGGGCCGACGAGAACGAGGAACTCGCCGTCGGCGACCTCGAGGTCGATGCCATCGACAGCGGGGCGGGTGGAACCCGGGTAGAGGCGGGTTGCCTTGTCGAAAGTGACTGATGCCATGACTATTAATGCTCCTTCACCGGCAGGTACGTGCCGGACGATCCGTAGTGAATGGATGTGGCGGTCGGGGACCACCACCCTTGATTATGTCAGGGTTGGGCAATTCACAGCCAGCGCTCGTAGAATTCCCCAGTCGCTTGGCAGCAAGCGCCCCCTGAACCACACAGTGAATGAGGAACCAGTGAGCATCTCCGGCGACGGACGTCTCTCGAAGAACGAGAAGCGCGAAGCGGCACGCGAGAAGGCCCGCCTTCTCCGCGAAGAGCAGCGGAAGAAGGATCGCCGTACGCGGTTCATCCTTCAGGGCAGCATCGTCCTGGCCCTGCTGGTCGTCGTCGCCGTGGTCGCCGGTGTGCTCCTCACCTCGGCGGGCCCTTCGGGCCCCGGGCCCAAGAACATGGCGAGCGACGGCATCCAGCTCACCCAGGGTGCGATCGCCACCGAGACCGCGGCGCTCAAGTCCGGGCAGGACCCGGTGCCGAACAAGCGTGACGAGGCGGCCGGCACGCTCGACATCCAGATGTACGTCGACTACCTGTGCCCCATCTGCGGCCAGTTCGAGGCGACCAACGGCGACTACATCTCGAGCCTGCTCGACAACGGCAAGACCACCGTCGAGATCCACCCCATCGCCATCCTCGACCGGCTCTCGCAGGGCACGGCGTACTCCACCCGCGCGACCAACGCCGCCGCGTGCGTGGCGAACTACTCGCCCAACCAGTTCTACGCCTTCCACAACCTCCTTTTCGCGAACCAGCCGGCAGAGAACTCGACGGGCTTGTCGGATGACCAGCTCATCGACCTGACGACCCAGGCGTCCGTCGAGAACGCGGACAAGATCGCGACCTGCATCAAGAACCAGGAGTTCAAGAAGTGGGTCTCCGACTCGACGAGTCGAGCACTCGAGGGCCCCATCCCGAACTCGAACGTCGACAAGGTCACCGGTACCCCGACGGTCATTGTCAACGGCAAGAAGTACACGGGCTCGGTGAGCGACCTCGCGTCGTTCCAGGCGTTCGTGATCGAGGCTGCGGGCTCGACGTTCAACGAGAACTCGACGCCCACGCCGACGCCGACCCCGTCGGAGACCCCCGCGGGTTAGTCGCCCGGGCGCCGCACGTCAAGGCCGCGCGCGTTGCTGGCGCGGACCTTAGCGTCGAAAGCATGACCCTCACCGCTCTTGCCCTCGTCTGCACCCTCAAGCCCAGCCCCCAGGAGTCGAGCACCGAGCTCATCGCGAGCCAGGTTCTCGAGTCCCTCGCGAAGCACGGCGTGACTGGGAGCTCCGTTCGCGTCGTGGACCACGATGTGAAGCCCGGGGTGGACAAGGACATGGGCGACGGGGACGCGTGGCCGGGCATCCGGCAGCAGGTAGTGGACGCCGACATCCTCGTGCTCGCGACCCCGACCTGGATGGGCCATGCCGCCAGCGTCGCGCACCGCGTGCTCGAGCGCCTCGACGCCGAGATCACGGAGGGCACCCTCGCCGGCAAGGTGGCCGTCGCTGCGGTCGTCGGCAACGAGGATGGGGCGCACGCCATCTCGGCCGAGGTGTTCCAGGCGCTCAACGACGTGGGGTTCTCGATTCCGGCGAACGGCGTCGTGTACTGGAACGGCGAAGCGATGGGCAAGGTCGATTACAAAGACCTGCCGAAGTCTCCCGACAGCGTCGCCGAGACCATCGAGACCGTCGGCATCAACGCCGCCCACCTCGCCGGCCTGCTGAGCGCGAGCGGATACCCGAAGGCATGAGCAAGCAGCGCATCCTCATCACCGGCGCGACGAGCGGGTTCGGCGCGGGAACCGCGATCGGGCTTGCCAAGAAGGGCCACCACGTCATCGCCGCGGGGGAGACGTGGCAGCAGGTCACGGCACTGCGCGAGCAGGCGGATGAGGCCAAGGTCAAGCTCACGACCATCAAGCTCGACCTGCTCAACCCGATCGACATCGAGCACGCCGCCCTGTTCGACGTGGACATCCTCGTGCTCAACGCGGGGGTGCAGGAGACGGGGTCGCTCGTCGACATCCCCATGGACCTCGTGCGCCGATCGTTCGAGGTCAACGTCTTCGCGCACCTCGACCTCGCCCAGCGGATCATCCCGGCGATGATCAAGCGCAAGTCGGGACAGGTGGTCTGGGTCTCGTCGCAGGCGGGGCTGTATGCCCCGCCGTTCATGGGCGCCTACGCGGCGACCAAGCACGCGGTCGAGGCGCTCGCCGAGGCGATGCGCGTCGAGCTCGCGCCGTTCCGCATCGGCGTCGCCACGATCAATCCGGGGCTGTTCCGCACGGGCTACAACGAGACCGGCGCCGAGACGCACGACCAGTGGTCGAAGCTGCAGGACGTGCACATCCCGATGCCGCCCGCGGCACCGCTGCTCGCCCTGCAGCACGACCCCCAGCCCATGATCGACGCGATGGTCGACACCATCCCCGACAAGAAGGGGCCCTACCGGCTCATGATGCCGGAGGACGCCGTCGTGGAGACGAAGGCTGCGCAGGAGCTCGCGTGGACGGTGAAGTCGAGCTAGCGCACCGACTTGCGCTCGTAGATCGCCATCGACCAGGCGTAGCCGCCGATCGCGATGACAACCGCCCAGCTCGCGGCGAGCAGCGGGTTCCAGCCCAGCGGGGTACCGAGCAGCAGACCGCGCGCGGTTTCGATGAAGGGCGTGAACGGCTGGTACTGCGCGAACCACTGCAGCCATTGCGGCATCGACGCGGTGGGCACGAAGCCGCTGCCGAGCATGGGAAGCAGACTCAGGATGAGCGGCAGGTTGCTCGCCGTCTCGACGGTCTTCGACTGCATGCCCATGGCGACGCCGATCCAGCTCACCGCGAACGAGATGAGCACGATGAACCCGGCGAGCTCGAGCCATTCCAGCGGGGTGGCGGTGGGCCGGAAGCCCACGAGCAGTCCCACCCCGAGCACGAGCGCTACGGCGACGATGGCCTGGATCGTGTTGCCGAGCACGTGCCCCGCGAGCACGGATGCCCGTGAGATGGCCATGGTGCGGAAGCGCGCGGTGATGCCCTCGGTCATGTCCATCGCGACGGTGATCGCCGCGCCGCTCGCGGTGCCCGCGATCGTGATGAGCAGGATTCCCGGGATGACGTACGCGAGGTAGGCCTCCCGCCCGCCAGCGGGGTCGACGCCGGGCAGGCCCGCGCCGAGCGTTCCGCCGAAGACGAAGACCACGAGCAGCAGGATGACGACGGGCCCCAGGATCGTGAACATCGACAGGCCCGGGTACCGCACCACGTGCAGCAGGTTGCGCCGCAGCATCGTGATGGCGTCGGCGACGACGTGGGAGGTGGTGGTGGTGGTGACGGTGGTCATGACTGGGTCTCCTTCTCGGTCTTCCCGGTGAGGGCGAAGAACACGTCGTCCAGGTCGGGGGTGGTGATGGTGAGGTCGTCGACCTCGAGGCGGGCGGTGGCGAGCCGGTCGAGCACGGCGCGGAGGTCCGCGACCCCGCCCTCGTTCGGCACGGTGAGGGCCAGCGCGTCGGACTCGTCGCGCGTCGAGCCGGTGAGCAGGGTCGCCGCGGTATCGAGAGTGGCGGCATCCGTGAACCGCAACCGGATGTGCCCACCGGGCACGCGGCGCTTGAGCTCGTCGGGGGTGCCGTCGGCGACGATGCGACCCCCGTCGAGCACGGCAATGCGGCCGGCGAGCTCGTCGGCCTCGTCGAGGTACTGGGTGGTGAGCAGCACCGAGGTGCCGTCGGCCACGAGGCCGCGCACGATGTCCCACATGGTGTGGCGGCTTCGCGGGTCGAGACCCGTGGTGGGCTCGTCGAGGAACAGCACGCTCGGCGCCGCGATGAGCGGCATCGCGAGGTCGAGGCGCCGCTGCATGCCGCCCGAGTAGGTCGCGAGCGGCTTGCGCGCGGCCTCGACCAGGTCGAACTGCTCGAGCAGCTCGACGACGCGGGCCTTGGCGGCCTTGGCGCCGAGGTGGCGCAGCCGGGCCATGAGCAGCAGGTTCTCCTCACCGGTGATGAGCTTGTCGACGGCGGAGAATTGGCCAGTAAGGCCGATCGCGGCGCGCACGCCCGCCGGGTCGCGCACGACGTCGCGGCCGTTGACGAAGGCCGTGCCGGCGTCGGGCCGAACAAGCGTGCTCAAGATGTGCACGGTCGTCGTCTTGCCGGCACCGTTGGGGCCGAGCAGGGCCGTGACCGTGCCGGCCTCGACCGTGAGGTCGACGCCGTCGAGCACGACCTTCTTCCCGTAGGACTTCCGCAGGTCGCGGACGTCGATTGCATGAGTGGTCATGGTGTTCCTTCCTTACCGAGCTCGCTTGATGGTGATGTCGCCGCCCTGCGCGCGCACGCGCACCGCGACAGACGGGTCGGATTCCCCGGGGGCGGTGTCGCCCGCGAGGTCGTTGCGCACCCGCCCGATCTTCGACGCGAGGTCGAGCCAGGCGGCTACCCCCTCGTGCACTCCCACCGAGACCTGGCCGTAGCCGCTCTCGATCTGCACGGAGCCCGCAGCCACGTCGTCGAGGCGGATGCTGCCGTACGCGGACTTCGCCGTGACCGAGCCGGTGGTGCGGGCGACGTCGAGGTCGCCGTACGAGAGCTTCGCCTCGAGGTCGCCGTGGATCTGGTCGATCTGCACGTTGCCGTACGACGACTTGAGGAGGGCATCGCCCGAGACGCTGCCGAGGCGGATCTGCCCGTGGTCGGCGGTGATCTCGACGCTGCCGTCGGCAGACCCGACGTCGGTGCTGCCGTGGGATGCGCGCACCCACAGGTCGCCCACCGCGTCGAGCTCCACGGCGCCCGTGGAGTTCTTGATGCGGGTGGCGGCGAGGGTGCCCGTGGCGCGCACGCTGCCGACGGAGATCTCCGCGGTGAGGCGCGAGCCGGTGGGCAGCTCGACCTGCAGGTCGACGGACTCGCTCGGCCCGATGATGCTGAACCGCGGCTTGGGGCCGGTGATCGTCAGGCGATTGCCGGTGAGGTCGACCTTCGTCTCCTCGGCGCCGCGCACGTCGGCGGGCTTCGAGGCGGTGGTCGGTGAGACCGTCACCACGGTGTCCGTGCGGTCGCTGGCGATCACGTCGATGCGGCCGACGGGCAGGTGGATCGCGAGGTCGATGGGGCTGGGTGTACTGAAAGTGGGCATGCTGGCGCCTCCCTAGGCGTGTCTGGCGTTGGGGTGGGGAGAGGAGTGGCGGGCGTGCGGCTAGCGCGCCCAGCCGGCGAAGTTGTCGCCGGTGCGCAGCGTGCGCTGCGCCGATCGTCGTTGCTTGGGTTCGAGGGCCGCCGCGACAGCGCGAACGAGCCAGGTGTTCACCGAGAGCCCGTCGGCGGCGGCCGCGTCGTCAACCCGGGCCTTGAGGGCGTCGGGCAGGCGCAGGGTGGTGCGCGACGTGCTCGCGTCGTCGAGGTCGGCGGTGACCACGGGGTGGTCGTCGGCCTCCGGCTCGGCGGTCGGCGCGGTGACGACGAACTCGACGTCGCGGCCGCGCAGGCGCAGGTCGACCGAACCGGGGGCGAGGTCGCGCGTGATCTCGCCGGCGGCAGCCGACAGGGCATCGAGCAGTACGAGGCGTGTCGCGGCGTCCAGCCCGGAGGCGAGACGCTCGGCAGCGGCGCGCGTGGGGTCGTCGCCGTTCTCGGCGGCGCCCAGGAGCTGGCGCTGAAGGTCGCTGACGTACTGTCCAAGTTCCATGTCACCACTATGACACCATCGTGGTGTCACGTCAAGCCATTGTGGTGTCAGTTGGTGTCAGCGAGTTTTCCGCGCAGGTCGATGGCGATCTCGGCGGCATCTAGGTTGGCGAGCATGTCGGCGAGCACGTCGGCATCGAACGTGCCGTTGTCGCGCGCGTCGAGCAGCGCGCTGCGCTGCGCGTGCAGCACCTCGAGCCGATGGTTCTTCGAGACGGCGAACTGCTCCGGGGCCGGGGGTCCGGTGAGCTCGGGCGGTTCGGGAATCGTCTGCGCGGCGGTGCGCATGAGCTCCATCAGGCGGGTCAGCTCGGCCTGGGTCTCGGCGGCGGCCGTGGCATCCGGCTTCGGGGCGATGAGGCGCATGAGCGGACCGATGGTTCCGCCCTGCAGGAGCAGCGAGAGCGCCGCGACCACGAACGCGACAAGCACGAGCACCGAGCGCTGGGGAGTGTCCTCGGGCAGCGTCTGGGCGGCGGCGACCGTCACCGCGCCACGCATACCCGCCCAGACCACGGCGGTGCCCTCGCGCCAGCCGAGGGGCGAGCTGCGGAAGTACTCGATGTCGGCGAGGCCCTGCGTCACGCGCCGGGTGAATTGCTCGAGGGTGCGGGCCGTGGGTTGGCGTCGCGGGCCGCGCTGGTTGAGCTCGGCGAACGTCTCCTGCGTGCCCTCGGGCGTCGCCATTTTCGCCTGCATGCCCTGCAAGCGCTCCTGCATCCCGACGGTGCGCGCCGACCTCCTACCGAGGATGCCGAGCAGCGGCGCGATGTACGCGGCGCGCACGACGATCGTCAGTAGCAGGGCCCCGGCCGCGATGAGCACGGCGTTCCCCACGCCCGCGTGGTCCTCCTGCACCTGGGTGACGACCTCTTTGACCTGCAGGCCCATGGTCAGGAACACCGCACCCTCAAGCACGAGCTCCACGGTCCGCCAGTTCTGCGAGTCGGACAGTCGGTTCTGCGGCGACAACTCGCGAGGCGCACGGATGCCCGTCACGAGCCCGGCCACGACGGCGGCGACGAGCCCCGAGGCGCCGAGGAGCTCGGCGGGCACGGCCGCCACGAACGGGACGGTGAAGGAGAGCACGGTGTTGACCGTCGGATCGGTGACCCGTGTGCGCACGGCGAGGTTCAGCCACCCCACCAGGAGGCCCACCACGACGGCGATGACCACGGAGTAGGCGAAGGTGCCGACGGCGCCCCAGAACGAGAACGACGCGGCGGTCGCGACGATCGCCGTGCGCAGCACCACGAGCGCCGTGGCGTCGTTGAGCAGGCTCTCGCCGTCGAGCATCGCCACGACCCGCTTCGACACCGAGGTCTTCTTGATGATCGAGGTGGCCACGGCGTCGGTGGGGCTCACGATCGCGCCGAGCGCCACGCCCCACGCGAACCCGAGCCCCGGGATCACGACCATGAAGAACAGGCCGAGCAGCAGGGCGCTGCCGACGACGAGCACGACCGAGAGCCCGCTGATCGCGCCGAACTCGCGGCGGAAGTTCATGGCGGGCATCGACACCGCCGCCGAGTAGAGCAGGGGCGGCAGGATGCCCGCGAGGATCCACTCGGGCTCGATGCGCACTCCGGCGAACACGGGCAGGAAGCTCGCACCCACGCCGATGGCCACCAGCACGAGTGGTGACGCGATGCCGAGCCGGGGCCCCAGCAGCGTCGCGGCGGCGATGACGACGAGCGCGACGACGATGAGCAGCAGCAGTTCGGTCATGCGTCCAGAGTGCCACGCGGGCACGCCGGGCCTGCAGCCAAAGCGCTTTGGCACTACCGTGGTCATCGTGCTCGATGCTCTCTCCCAGGCCCGACTGATCACCGCCGACGCCGATCGCGGGGCGGCCCTGCTGTTCGCCAGGGCTGTCCGGCTGCGTGGTCCCGTGCGGCGGGCGACCGCGGTCGCGACCGCGCACGGCGTGTACGAGCTCACGATCAACGGTCGCCCGGTGACCGACACCGTGCTCAACCCCGGCTGGACCACGTACCAGTGGCGCCTCCAGTACCAGCAGTTCGACGTCACCGAGCTCCTGCGTGACAGCACCACCGCGGGCGTCGAGGCCCGCGTCGGCAACGGCTGGTACCGCGGCGACCTCGGGTTCGCGGCGGCGAAGGCCAACTACGGTGACGAGCTGGGCTTCCTCTGCGCGATCGTCATCGAGTACGACGACGGCACCGACGACGTCATCGGCACCGACCGTGGCTGGGCCGCGAGCACGTGCGAGATCACGGCGAGCAGCCTGTACGACGGGCAGCGCATCGACGTTGGCGCGCCGCGCACGCCGCTCGTGACCCGCGAGCTCGACCTCGACGCGTCGACGCTCGTGCCGCAGTCGAAGCCGCAGCTCGTGCGGCACGAGAGTATCCGCCCCGTCGCCGTCTGGACCTCGCCCTCCGGCGCGACCCTCCTCGATTTCGGCCAGAACCTCGTCGGCTGGATCCGCCTGCGGGTCACCGGCGCCGCCGGCACGGAGCTGGTCGTGCGGCACGCCGAGGTGCTCGAGGAGGGCGAGCTCGGCACCCGCCCGCTCCGGCACGCCAAGGCCACCGACAGCTACGTGCTGTCGGGCGGCGACGACAGCTTCGAGCCGAGCTTCACCTTCCACGGCTTCCGCTACGCGCAGATCGACGGATGGCCCGTGGCCGCCGCCCTCGACGCGGAGGCCGTGGTCGTGCACACGGAACTCACCCGCACCATCGAGTTCGAGTGCTCGGACCCACTCGTCACCCGGCTCGTGCAGAACTCGATCTGGAGCCAGCGCGGCAACTTCTTCGACGTGCCGATCGACTGCCCGCAGCGCGACGAGCGCCTCGGCTGGACGGGCGACATCGCAGCGTACGCCGCGACCGCGGCGCTGCAGTTCGACAGCGCCGAGTTCCTGCACAGCTGGCTCCTCGACCTCGCCCTCGACACCGCCCACAACCCGCGGGGCAAGGTGCCCAACTTCGTGCCCGACATCAGCCGGTTCGCGGGGTCGCCCGGCGCTCCGGTGGGGGAGACGGAGGCGCAGGCGATCTGGGGGGATGCTGCGGTGTGGGTGCCGGAGGCCCTCTGGAACGTGTACGGCGATGTGGGGATGCTCGCGGCCGAGTATCCGGGCATCGTCATGCACCTCGAGTCGGTGCTGCCGCGCCTGTCGGGCGACGGCCTGTGGAACCGCGACTGGCAGTTCGGCGACTGGCTGGACCCGGATGCCCCGCCCGACCGCCCCTGGCTGGCGAAAGCCGACCCGGGAGTGGTGGCCACGGCGTGCCTGTTCCGCAGCGCGAGCTTCGCGGCGCGAGCGGCCGAGGTGCTCGGGCGCGACGAGGATCGGGCGCGCTGGGCCTCGCTCGCGGAGCGCACCCGCGCCGCCTTCCTCGCCGCCTACGTCGATGAGGCGGCCCGCACGATCACGTCGGACTGCGCGACCGTCTACTCGCTGGCCATCGCGTTCGGGCTGCTCGAGGGGCAGACCCGTCGGTGGGCGGGCGACCGGCTCGCCGAGCTCGTGCGCGCATCGGGATTCCGCGTGCCGACCGGATTCGCGGGAACCCCCTACGTGACTTGGGCGCTCTCGGAGACCGGGCACGTGGACGAGGCCTACGGCCTGCTGCTGCAGCGGGAATGCCCGTCGTGGCTGTACCCGGTGACCATGGGCGCCACCACCACGTGGGAGCGCTGGGACTCCATGCTGCCCGACGGCACGATCAACCCCGGCGAGATGACGAGCTTCAACCACTACGCGTTCGGGGCCGTCGCCGACTGGATCTACCAGGTGGTCGCGGGCATCCGGCCGGGCTCGCCCGGCTATCGGACCGTCCGGATCCGGCCGCAGCCGGGCCCCGGCATCGAGTGGGTGCGGGCGGCCTACGACAGCAGGGCCGGCCGTATCGAGTCGAAGTGGACGACGGGCTCAGGCCGGTTCGAGCTCGAGGTCGTCGTGCCGCAGGGCGTCGAGGCCGAGGTCGTGCTGCCCGACGGAAGCACCCGCGTCGTCGTCGGCGGCTCGCACGCGTTCACGGTGTGACAATCGCGCCTCGAGACTAACTACGGGCGCGTCGAGGCGCCGTGGGCGGCGGGCGCCCGCTCCGACACGAGCTCGTAGTACTCGCACGGGCGGGAGTGCGCCGACACCGAGGCCTCACCGGCGAGCAGGGCGTCGCCCAGCAAGATCGAGCTGCAGTCCCACACCGGGCGCGCCGCCCGCTTGTCGTAGGCGAAACCGGCGCCGCAGTCGCAGCGCGCCTTCGCCGCGAAGACCAACCGCCTGAGGAGTGAGTCGCGACCCCCGCGCCACCGTTCGAACATGCGTGCCAGTGTAGATCGAAATCGGGAGCCCCTCATCCGATGCCCGCGCGTGCCGCCCTCGGCGGCCCCGGCATCAGGGTTCCGTTAGGGATCGCGGCCACGGCGTTAGGGATTCGTTAGGACCGGTCATCCGGGTCGGTTCGCGGCGTTCACTTCATCAGTGGCCGCGCACTCGCGCGTGCCTTCGGCCTGAGATGGAGTCACCCCGTGCTCGATGTAGTTTTCGTCGCCGGCATCCTCGCGCTTGTCGCGGTGGTCGCCCTCATCGCCAAGGGGGTGGAGCGCCTGTGATCGTCGTCGAGATCGTCGCGGCGGCGCTCGCCGTCGCGGCCATCGGCTACCTCGTGGT
>CAIXMB010000111.1 GCA_903920435.1 uncultured Actinomycetes bacterium | reverse complement strand
GAGCGTTGCGCAGACGGTGTCGGCGGGGGTGGCATCCGTGTCGCTCGTGGTCGAGGTCGACCACGTCGAGCGGTGGCACCCGCGCGGCCGCGGCGAGCAGCGGCTCTACGACGCGACGGTGGAGCTCGTGGGGCTCGACAGCTGGAGCAAGCGGCTGGGGTTCCGCGACGTCGTGGTCGAGCAGCTCGAGGATGCCGACGGCGAGGGCAGCAACTTCCGGGTGATCGTCAACGGCGAACCGCTGTTCATCAGGGGCGCCAACTGGATTCCCGACAGCTCGTACATCGCGAGCGTGGACCGCGACCGCTACCGCGAGCGCCTCGGGCAGGGTGTCTCCCTCGGCATCAACCTCGTGCGCGTGTGGGGCGGCGGGGTCTTCGAGAGCGACGACTTCTACGACGCGTGCGACGAACTCGGCGTGCTCGTCTGGCAGGACTTCCTGTTCGCGTGCGCCGCCTACCCCGAGGAGGAGCCGTTCGGCACCGAGGTCGAGGCCGAGGCACGCGACAACATCACCCGCCTCATGTCGCACCCGAGCCTCGCGATCTGGAACGGCAACAACGAGTGCGTGTGGTTCTGGTTCCTGCACGACTGGCAGACCGTGCTCGAGGGCAAGACCTGGGGCGAGCGGTTCTACTTCGAGCTGCTGCCCTCGCTCGTCGCCGAGCTCGACCCGCAGCGCTTCTATCTCGCTGGTAGCCCGTACTCGGGCGCCCGCGACCGCGAGCCGCTCGACCCGCGACGCGGTGTCGTGCACTCGTGGGTGCCCGGCGACTACCGCGAGTACGAGGCGATCCGCCCGCGGTTCGTGTCGGAGTTCGGCTTCCAGGGCCCGCCCACCCGCGAGCTCTTCGACTCGGTGGTGCACGTCGAGAACCCGACGCCGTTCGACCCCGCCGTCGCCCAGCACCAGAAGGCCGGCTACGGCACGGAGCGCATCGAGGATGTCATGCGCATCCACACGGGCATCCCTGCCGACTTCGACGACTGGTACTGGACGGCCCAGCTCACCCAGGCCCGTGCCGTGCGCTTCGGCATCGACTACTTCCGCGCGCTGTCGCCGTGGTGCTCGGGCACGATCGTGTGGCAGCTCAACGACTGCTGGCCCGTCATCTCGTGGTCGATGATCGACTCCTCCACTCGGTGGAAGCCCGCCGCCTACGCCATGCGCACCGCCTTCGCCGACCGGGTCGCCTCGCTGCACCGCGTCGACGGTGTGGTGCGTCTCGCACTGGGCAACGAGGGGCCGGATGCCTGGACCGCCCCCGCGCGCATCGAGCGCTGGCACGGCTCGGGCCGCCGGGCCGCCGCCACCGTCGCCACGGTGACCGACGCACGCTCGACCACGTGGATCGACCTCCCCGCCGAGGTCGGCCAGCCCGCCGTCGACGAGCTCATCGTCGTGACCGTGGGCGACGTGCGCGCGACGTTCCTCGGCGGTGTCGACCTCGACTTCGCGGATGCAGCGCCGGCGTACTCCCTGGTTGTGGATCCGGCCGGCGACGGTGTCGACGTGACTCTCACCGCGGAGAGCCTGCTGCGCGAGGTGTGCCTGTTCCCGGGCGCGATCGACGAGAATGCCCACAGTGACAAGAACCTCATCACCCTGCTCCCCGGCGAGTCGGAGACCTGGCACGTGTCGACGTCTCGGCCCGACGAGTGCACCGCGGAGTCGGTGCGGGCGATGGTGCGGACTGCACGGCGAGTTGAGTAGGTGACCGCATGAACCTCGAACCCGGTCGAGGCCCCACGCACGCCCCGGCTTCGGCGAGCGCCGGGCTCCTCACCGACTCCCCGCTGCACTACTCGGGACGCGGCCGCGCGAGCCTCGGCGGAGCGGGCGCGGGTGACGAGCTGCGGTACGCGGTGTTCCCGGTCTACGCCGACGGGTTCGCCGCCACTGCCATCGCCATCGACGTGCTGTTCGACGACGGATCGCGGCTGCTCGACTCCCCCGCGGTCGACCAGTACGGGCTGCCGGCCGACGCGCTCGGCTCTCTGCACTCGCACGCGCTGATGCCCGACCAGTGGAATCTGCGCCGCATCCGCCTCGGCGGCCGACGTGCTGTGGCGCTCGAGGTCGTGTCGGAGTCCGACGGCGAAGGCTGGCTCGACGGGGTAGAGATCGGTGAGCCGCGTCAACTGCCCCGCATTGACACCCGTCGCGGCAGCCATTCCTCCCCGCACCTGTCGCGTGGCAATACCGCACCGTTCGTGGCCGTGCCGCACGGAGCGGTCTTCGCGACGCCCATGACGGACGCATCCAATCCACACTGGAACTACACCTGGAACGCCCACAGCGAGGGCCGCAAGCCCGCGCTGGCCGGGCTGGCCATCTCGCACTCGGCGAGCATCTGGATCGGCGATTGGGGCGTGCTGCTCTTCACTCCGCAGGGGGACGGAACCTTTGACCACGACCACGAGATCGCTTTGCCGCACAGGTATTCGGCCATCCGAGACGACGGCCTGCGCGCCGAGGCTACGGCGAGCGACTGGGGCGTCGTGCTGCGGTTCGCCTTCCCCGCTGGTCGCGGAGCGATCAACGTCTCCGCGTTCGGTCCCCTCGAGGTCGGCTTCGCCGACGGCGTGCTCTCGGGCTGGGTCGACGGCTCGACAGTGCACGGTCAGGCGATCCCCAGGATGTACTTCCGCGCGCTCACCGAGGGCGTGCTCTCGTTCGACGGCACGACACTCTCCACCGGGGGCGACGTTACCCTGCGCATCGGCACGTCGCTCGTCGGCCCACCCGAGATCCCCGGCGACTTCGCGGCGGTCGCGCAGGATTCCGAGAGCCGCTGGGAGGCGCTGTTCAGCCAAGTGAGTGTCGAGGGCGCCACGGATGACCAGCTCCTCACCCTCTACTCCAACCTGTACCGCATGTACCTCTACCCGAATCGCCTCGGCGAAGGCATGCCCGACAGAACGCTCGCGCACTGGAGCCCCGCGCGCGGCGAGGTGGCCGCCGGCGGCCTCAGCGCGAACAACGGGTTCTGGGACACCTACCGCACGATCTGGCCCGCGCTCGTGCTGCTGCAGCCCAAGACCGCGGCCGAACTGCTCGACGGGTTCGTGCAGCACTTCCGAGAGGGCGGATGGGTCCCCCGCTGGTCGGCGCCCGGCAGCCTCGACGCTATGGTCGGCACGAGCTTCGACATCGTGTTCGCGGATGCCGCGTCCAAGGGCATCATCGACCCCGAGATCGGATACCGCGCGGCGCTGCGCGACAGCACCGCCAGGGCCGCGCTTCCGGCCGATGGCCGCAAGGGACTGGGGTCGTCGCTGTACCGCGGCTACGTCGACCGGACGACACCCGAGGGGCTCTCGTGGACGATGGAGGGCGCGCTCAACGACTACGGACTATCGGTTCTCGCGGGCATGCTCGGCCACGCGGCGGAGCAGCGGTACTTCGCATCGCGGGCGCTCGCCCACGAGTCGCTGTGGGACGAGTCGACGGGCTTCTTCCGCGGCAGGGAGCGGTCGGGCGAGTTCGGCGCGAACTTCAACCCGTTCGAGTGGGGCGGCGACTACACGGAGACGAGCGCGTGGACCATGCGGTTCGCGGCTCCTCACGCCGCGGCCCGGCTGCGCGATCTCGGGCCGGCGCTGGACGAGTACTTCGCGACGCCCGAGCCCGGTGACCAGAGTGTGCGCGGCGAGTATTCCACGGTCATCCACGAGATGATCGAAGCGCGCGATCTGCGCATGGGACTGTGGGGGCTGTCGAACCAACCTGCGCACCACAGTCCCTTCCTTTACGCGCACGTCGGCCAGCCGAGCCGGGTGCAGCAGCTCGTCGCCGAGGCACGGCGGCGCCTGTTCACGGGATCCGAGATCGGCCAGGGGTACCCCGGCGACGAGGATAACGGCGAGATGTCAGCCTGGTGGTTCTGGGCGGCGCTCGGTCTCTACCCGCTCACGCCCGGGTCGGGCGAGTATGTCGTGTGCGGCCCGCTCTTCCCCCGGATGACCGTCCACCTGCCCGGCGGAACCCTCGACGTCGTCGCGCACGGGTCGGGCCCTTACGTGCAATCGCTCCTCGTCGACGGCGAGCCCTGGGACG
>CAIXMB010000110.1 GCA_903920435.1 uncultured Actinomycetes bacterium | reverse complement strand
CTTGGCCGGGTCGAACTCCTCGATCGGGCTCACCACCTGGATGCCGGCGTTGTTCACGAGGATGTCGATGTCGAGCGGGCGCGCGGCGATGGCCGCGGCATCCGACAGGTCGACCTGCCAGGCCTCGCCCCCGATGTCGCGCGCGACGCGCTCGGCGGCCGTGCCGTCGAGGTCGGCGACGATGACGTGAATGCCCTGCGTGGCGAACGAACGTGCGATGGCCTCGCCGATTCCGCTCGCCGCTCCGGTAATGAGGGCGGTGCGCCCGGCCAGTGCGGTGTCCATACTGTAACCATGCCACTCTTCCCCGGAATCGAAGCTCGCACCGTCGCGACGCCGCGCCTCACCACGAATGTCCTCACCCGCGCGGGTCAGGACGATTCGGCCCCCGCCATCGTCTTCGTGCACGGCAACGTCTCGTCGTCGCTGTTCTGGCAGGACATCATGCTGGCGGTGCCCGCCGAGTACTCCGTCTGGGCCATCGACCTGCGTGGCTTCGGCGACAGCGAGACGGCGCCCGTCGACGCGACGCGCGGCCTGCGCGACTTCAGCGACGACGTCGCCGCGACCATCGCTACTCTGGGCCTCGGGCGGGTGCACCTCGTGGGCTGGAGCATGGGCGGCGGGGTCGCTCTGCAGTACGCGCTGGACCACCCCGTGCTCTCACTCACCCTGCAGGCACCGGTCTCGCCGTACGGCTTCGGCGGCACGCGCCTCGACGGCTCGCGCGCGTCGTCCGACGATGCCGGCGTCGGCGGCGGCGGTGCGAACCCCGACTTCGTCGCCTCGATCGAGGCGGGCGACACCTCGGACAGCCCGCTCGCCTCGCGCGGCGTCTTCCGCAGCGCCTACGTCTCCGGCGGCTACTCGACCGACAAGGAAGACACCTGGGTCGAGTCGATGCTCTCCACCAAGACCGGCACCGACAACTACCCGGGCAACGCGGTCGCCTCCGAGAACTGGCCCGGATTCGCGGCCGGCGATCGCGGAGTGCTCAACACCATGGCCCCGAAGCACCTCAACCTGTCGGGCATCGTCGACCTCGACCCCAAGCCGCCCGTGCTGTGGATCCGCGGCGACGCCGACGCGATCGTCTCCGACGCCTCGTACTTCGACATCAACTTCCTCGGCCAGGTCGGCGTGATCCCCGGATGGCCGGGGGAGGACGCCGCCCCCGCCCAGCAGATGATCGCCCAGACCCGCGCCGTGCTCGACCAGTACGCGGCGAAGGGCGGCACCTACCGCGAGGTCGTCTTCGAGGGCGCCGGGCACTCCCCGCACCTCGAGGACCCGGAGCGCTTCACGGCGGAACTCGTCGCCCACGTCTCGCGATAGCCTCATGGGGTGAACCACCCCGTCGTCGTCGACACCATCCGGGGCATGCGCGAGGTCGTTGCGGCCGCGCGCGCCGCCGGCAAGTCCATCGCCCTCACGCCGACGCGCGGCGCCCTGCACGAGGGGCACCTCGCGCATGTCAGCCGCGCGGGCGAGCTGGCGGACATCCGTGTCGTCTCGATCTTCGTCAACCCGACGCAGTTCACCGTGGCCGCCGATCTGGAGCGGTACCCGCGCACGCTCGAGGCCGACCTGGAGAAGCTGGCCGGAGTGGACTACGTGTTCGCGCCATCGGTGGAGGAGATGTACCCAGCGGGGCCGACCGAGACCAAGGTCACGGCGGGCAAGGTCGGATCGCTGTACGAGGGCGCGTCGCGGCCGGGGCACTTCGACGGAGTGCTGACCGTCGTCGCCAAGCTGCTGAGCATCGTCACCCCCGACGTCGCCACCTTCGGCCAGAAGGATGCCCAGCAGCTGTTCCTCGTCAAGCGCATGGTGGCCGACCTCAACCTGCCCGTGCGCATCGAGACGATCGAGACCGTGCGGGAGGCCGACGGGCTCGCGCTCTCGAGTCGCAACCGGTTCCTCTCCACATCGGAGCGCCGAGCCGCCCGCACCCTCTCCGCCGCGCTCGATGCCGCTGCCTCGGCCGGCTCCAGCGGCATCGACGCGACGATCGCCGCCGCGCAGGGTGCCCTCATGGGCGAGCCGCTCGTCGAGCTCGACTACCTCAAGATCGTCAACCCCAAGACGTTCCTGCCGGTCGATGACGACTACCGCGGCCCCGCGATCGCGATCGTCGCCGCCCAGCTCGGCAGCACGCGCCTCATCGACAACGAGACCCTCTACCTGGGCTGAGCGCCCGTTCTGGTCTCGGCTCGTCAGTTGTGGCGATTTCACGCCCGCGCCGCCGCCACAACTCGCGACTGGATCGCGGCTGAGTCACGTACCGTACGACCGGGGGACGGGCATCCGGGCTCGCGTAGGATTGACAGGCCATGAGCGACGACACCACAGCCCCCACGCCCGAGCCCACCGCCGAGGACATCTTCGAGCAGAAGGCCGTGCGTCTCGGCAAGCGCGAGCGGCTCATCGAGTCGGGGCGCGAGGCGTACCCGGTGTCGGTGCCGATCACGACGACGATCCCGGCGCTGCGCGAGCGCTTCGACGAGCTGCAGGCCGACGACACCACAGGTGAGATCGTCGGCATCGCGGGCCGCGTGGTGTTCCAGCGCAACACGGGCAAGCTGTGCTTCGCCACGCTGCAGTCCGGCGACGGCAGCCGCATCCAGGCCATGGTGAGCCTCGCGGAGGTCGGCGAGGAGTCGCTCGACGAGTTCAAGGAGTACGTCGACCTGGGCGACCACCTCTTCGTCGAGGGCGAGGTCATCTCGAGCCGCCGCGGCGAGCTGAGCGTGCTCGTGAAGCAGTGGCGCATCGCGAGCAAGGCTGTGATGCCCCTGCCGAACATGTACTCCGAGCTGAGCGAGGAGTCGCGCGTGCGCAGCCGCTACCTCGACCTCATCGTGCGCGAGCAGGCCCGCTACACCGTGCGGGCACGGGCCGCGGTGAACGCGAGCCTGCGCCAGACGTTCGCGAGCCAGCACTACCTCGAGGTCGAGACCCCGATGCTGCAGACGATGCACGGCGGGGCCTCGGCGCGCCCGTTCGTGACGCACAGCAACGCGTTCGACACCGAGCTGTTCCTGCGCATCGCCCCCGAGCTGTTCCTCAAGCGCGCCGTCGTCGGCGGCATCGACCGGGTGTTCGAGATCAACCGCAACTTCCGCAACGAGGGTGCCGACTCCACGCACTCGCCCGAGTTCGCGATGCTCGAGGCGTACGAGGCCTACGGCGACTACAACCGGATGGCCGACCTCACGCAGGAGCTCGTGCAGAACGCCGCGCTCGCCGTCGCGGGCCAGCTCGTCGTCACCTGGGCCGACGGCACCGAGTACGACCTGGGCGGGGAGTGGGACCGCGTCTCGATGTACGAGTCGGCGGCAGCGGCATCCGGTCTCGACATCACGCCCGACAGCGACTTCGCCTACCTGGCCGAGCACGCGGACAAGATCGGCATCGAGGTCGACCACCCCACGCACGGCAAGCTCGTCGAGGAGCTGTGGGAGCACTACGTCAAGGTCGATCTCGTGCGGCCCACGTTCGTGATGGACTTCCCGGTCGACACGAGCCCCCTCGTGCGCGACCACCGCTCCATCGCTGGCGTCGTGGAGAAGTGGGACCTCTACATCCGCGGCTTCGAACTCGCGACCGGCTACTCCGAGCTCATCGACCCGATCATCCAGCGCGAGCGCTTCGTCGAGCAGGCGAAGCTCGCGAGCAAGGGCGACGTCGAGGCCATGCGACTCGACGAGGAGTTCCTGCGCGCGCTCGAGCACGGAATGCCCCCGACCGGCGGCATCGGGCTCGGCATCGATCGCCTGCTGATGGCCATCACGGGCCTCGGGATTCGCGAAACGATCCTCTTCCCGCTCGTTAAGTAACTCATTCGGGGGACAATTTGTCCCTCGAACTGGTGCCAACGGACTTTTCCTCGATATATTGCGAGGGCATCCCTCCACCCGAATGGGGGGTGTCGCCCTACCCAGGCGAATCCACCAACGCGAAAAGGTCCCCCCGTGCCTTCGTTTACCCGTTCCCCTCGCCGTCTTGCCGCGGCAGCAGCTGCCCTAGCCATCGTCGCCTCTCTCGCCTTCACGGCGACCGCGCAGGCCGACGAGGTCGAGTCCACCGACGTGAGCGACGTCGTCGTCTCGCCCACCGAGAACGACATCGTCACGCCGCCGACCGAGGAGACTCCCGCGGAGGAGACCCCCGCCGAGACTCCGCAGGAGGAGCCCGCGGCCGAGGAGGAGAGCGTCGACGGCCCGTCGTTCGCCGCGTTCGCCAGCATCGAGTCGCTCGCCCCCGACGCCATCGCGTGCGTGGTCATCCCCAACAGCTGGGCGACCGAGGACGTCGCCCCGGTGCTCACGGATGCCGGACTCGTCTTCAACGGACCGAGCGCACCCGCGATCAACTGGTACCAGCGCGTGAGCGCCGGCAACGCCCAGGGGCTCACCGGCATGCAGTACACGATCGCCCCCGGATCGACCGGCTTCGTGGCGCAGCTCAAGGTCGAGGTGAACCCGCACTCCAAGCTGGGCGGCATCAACGACCTCACCTACGCCACGCTCTCGACCATCGGCAACGCGTCTTCGGGCACCATCGACGCCCAGAACGGCCTCTGGTACACGAGCAAGATCGCGTACTCGTCGCCCGGTGGCCAGGGCAACCCGCTCTCGTGGGACGACCTGATCGCACTCATGCCCGACAACACCCTGCTGTCGGCACCGAGCCTGCACCTCCAGACCAACTCGACGGCAGACTCGCACAGCGTCGTCACCGAGGTCACCAGCTCGTGCGGCACGACGAACTTCACGAACCCCGCACCCACGAACACGGGCTGCCTCACGACCCCGACCGCAGTCACCGTCGACGCGCTGAGCGACCTCACGATCGAGAACCGCACCGGCGGATCGTCGTCGGTCACCAGCAAGGGCCTCCAGCTCTCGTGGCACGGCCCGGACCTCAGCCAGTCGAAGGCCGCGTGGTACTACGCGACCGACTTCCCGCTGAGCCAGCTCGGCACGCCGTCGATCGCGTACTCCGTGACGTCCGGCGCGAGCGTGGGCGAGAACTACACGATCTCCGTCGACGGCGCCTGGAAGGGCAACATCGTCAAGGAGCCCGGCATCGCCAACTACTGGACGACGTTCTCGATCCCCGGCATGAGCGCCGACCCGACCGCGAGCTACCGCAAGGCCATCGGCACGATCGATGACTTCCTGGCCGCCTACTGGGCAGACAGCCACAGCCACGACGTGCGCGTGATCGCCGTCGGCGGCTCGGGCGGTTCCGGCTCGGAGGGCGTGGGCACCCTCACGCACCAGACCGCGGGCTGCGTCGACATCACGTACGGCGTGCCGGCCCCCGTGGTCGAGCAGTGCCTCCCGACGAACGTGCAGAACGTCACGATCTCGAACGCCTCGCAGTTGTTCTACGACTCTCGCACCGGCGGCTCGAGCTCGGTGACGAGCAACGGCCTCGAGCTCGCGTGGCACGGTCCGAACCTCAGCCAGTCGAAGGTCGCGTGGTACTACGCGGTCGACTTCCCGCTGTACAAGCTCGGCACGCCCACGATCACCTACGACAGCACCTCCGGTGCCAGCGTCGGCGAGAACTACATGGTGACGGTCGATGGTGCCTGGAAGGGCAACATCGTCAAGGAGCCCGGCATCGCCAACTACTGGACGACGTTCTCGATCCCCGGCATGAGCGCCGACCCGACCGCGAGCTACCGCAAGGCGATCGGCACGATCCAGGACTTCGTCAACGCGTACTGGCTCGATGACATGACCCACGACGTGCGCGTGGTCGCGATCGGCGGCTCCGGTGGTTCGGGGTCTGAGGGCACGGGCATCCTGCACAAGCAGACCGCCGGATGCTACGCCCTCACCTACGGCATCCCCGCCGTTGTCGTGACTCCGCCGACCACGCCTCCGGCCGGCACGACCACGGGCGCGGCGACGACCACCACCACGCCCACGCCGACCCCGTCGGCAACCCCGACCCCGACTCCGACCCCCACCGCGACCCCGTCGGCAACCCCGACGCCCGCGCCGTCGGAGACCGCTGAGGGCGACCTGCCCACTGAGGCCTTCGGTGCCGATGATGCCGGGAGCTCCTTCCCGGTCTGGATCTGGTTCGTCATCGGCGGCGTACTGATCGTGCTGCTCATCGGCGGCGCCTGGTTCGTCTTCTTCCGCCCGCGCGTGTGAGGCGGCCGTAGACTTACCGGATGAGCGACCTCAAGCTTCCCGGCGAGGAAGACAAGAAGCCGGCCATCTCGTTCACCCGAATTGCGATCTGGGTGATCGTCGGTGCCATCGGCCTCTACCTCGTCATCTCGGGACTGATGGGCATCGTCGTCGGTAAGAGTGGATAGGCGTACATCGAGGATGATCACGGGGCTCGGCCTCGTGATCATCCTCGTCGTCGTTGCGGTGGTGTTCATCGTCAGGAGTTACGCTGGGTAGATGCCCCAGGAGTTCTGGTCGAACGCGCTGTTCTCGATCACGCCGACCCTCATCGTCGGACTGATCTTCTGGTTCGTGCTGCGCGCCATCCTGCGGGCCGATCGCACCGAGCGCGACGCGTACGCCAAGATCGAGGCCGAGGAGCGCGCCAAGGTAGCGAAGGCCGCCGCTAACCCCGAGGGCTGAGCCGCACGTTCGTCGGCAGCTCGGGCGCGGGCAGTCGGGCTCCGTCGTAGTCGACCGTCCCGAAGCGCCCGGTGCCGTCCTCGCGCTGCCAGGCCTCGCGGTACTCGACGATCTCGTCGTGGGTTCGGCCGATGAAGTTCCACCACATCACGATGCGCTCACCGAGCGGTTCGCCGCCCAGGAGCAGCACGCGGGCAGGCTCGTTCCCGGTCGCGATCGTGAGCGTCGCGCTTCCCGTCGGCACGTAGGCGAGGTGCGAGAGGGCGACCGGCTCGCCCTCAACCGACACGTCGCCGGCGTCGACCAGCACGCCGTGCTCGAAGCCCGGGTCGACGTCGAAGGTGACGCTCGTTCCCGCGGGCAGGTCGACCTGAGCGCCGAGCAGGCGCGTGAAGACCCGAGCACCGGATGCCGCGCCCGCGAGCTCGCCGATGAACACCCGCACCGTGGCATCCCCGTGCCCGAACGGCTGCGGCACGTAGGTCTCGAACGCGGGGGAGCCGTGGCGGGCGGAGTCGGGCAGCGCCACCCAGAGCTGGGCGCCGTGCAGCAGCACGGGCTCGGCGGGCGAGACCTCGGAGTGCGCGATGCCCGCGCCGGCCGTCATGAGGTTGAGCTCGCCGGGTCGCACCGGCGCGTGGCTGCCCACGCTGTCGCGGTGGTCGATCTCGCCGGCGAACAGCCAGCTCACCGTCTGCAGCCCGGTGTGCGGGTGCGGCGGCACGACCATGCGCACGGTCTCGGGGCCGTAGTGGTCGATGAAGCACCACGCGCCGATGAGCGAGCGGGAGCGCTGAGGAAGCGTCCGCCGCACGTTCAT
>CAIXMB010000109.1 GCA_903920435.1 uncultured Actinomycetes bacterium | reverse complement strand
TGCTCGTGTTCGTGATCGCGACCATGGCCGTGCCCACGCAGCTCGGCGTGGTGCCGCTGTTCATCGCCATGTCGAAGCTGCAGATCGCCGGAACACTCGCCGCGGTCATCCTTCCCGCCATCGTCTCGGCGTTCGGGGTGTTCTGGATGACGCAGTACCTGAGCACCGCCCTGCCGTACGAGCTCATCGAGGCCGCGCGCGTCGACGGGGCATCCATGATCCGGACCTTCTGGCACGTGGCTCTGCCCGCGGCCCGCCCCGCAGCGGCGATGCTCGGCCTGTTCATCTTCATCTCGACGTGGACCAACTTCTTCTGGCCGTTCATCGTGCTCGACCGGCAGGACCCGACGCTGCCCGTCGCGCTGTCGCTGCTGCAGAGCAACTACTTCGTCGATTACTCGGTGGTGCTCGCCGGGGTTATCCTCTCGACGATCCCCCTGCTGATTCTCTTCGTCGCCGCCGGCAGACAACTAGTGTCAGGAATTATGCAGGGAGCTGTGAAGGGATGACCCAGTTGTTCGAGACCCAGGAGGCCACGGCAGTGCGCGCCTTCCCATCCACCTTCCTCTTCGGGGCCGCAACCGCCGCGTACCAGATCGAGGGCGCCGCCCACGAGGACGGCCGCAAGGATTCGATCTGGGATGCGTTCTGCCGCGTTCCGGGCGCTGTCGTGGGCGGCGACAACGGCGACGTCGCGTGCGACCACTACCACCGCTACCGCGAAGACGTCGCGCTCATGAGCGACCTGGGACTGCAGACCTACCGCTTCTCGACATCGTGGGCGCGCGTGCGCCCGGACGGCGGGCCCGTCAACGCCGCGGGGCTCGACTTCTACTCGCGCCTCGTCGACGAGCTGCTCGAGAAGAACATCCTGCCCTGGCTCACGCTGTACCACTGGGACCTGCCGCAGGCCCTCGAGGAGAAGGGCGGTTGGGCGAACCGCGACACTGCCTACCTGTTCCAGGACTACGCGATGAGCGTGCACGACGTGCTCGGCGACCGCGTGCAGAACTGGACCACGCTCAACGAGCCGTGGTGCTCGTCGTTCCTGAGCTACATCGGCGGTGAGCACGCGCCCGGCCGGCAGGAGCCGGCGGCTGGTCTCGCCGCGGGCCACCACCTGCTGCTCGCCCACGGCCTCGCCGTGCAGTCGCTGCGCGAGCGTGACGCGTCGCTCGGCCTCGGCATCACGCTCAACCTGACGGTGGCCGACCCGGTGGACCCGACGGATGCCGGCGACCTCGACGCCGTGCGCCGTATCGACGGGCAGTTCAACCGGTTCTTCCTCGACCCGATCTTCCGCGGCTCGTACCCGGACGACCTCCTCGCCGACGTCGCACACCTCGGCTTCGACGCGGTGGTCAAGCCGGGCGACCTCGAGATCATCTCGACGCCGATCGACGCGCTGGGCGTGAACTACTACCACGGTGAGCTCGTGAGCGCGCATCCGTCGAACCAGCCCATGCGCACCGAGGCCCCGTCGGAGCGTCCGAAGCGCTCACCGTTCCCCGCCGCGGAGAACGTGCACTGGCACCTGCGCGACCTGCCGCTCACGGCGATGGACTGGGAGGTGCAGCCCGAGGGCCTGACGCGCCTCCTGCAGCGCATCCACACCGAGTACGCGGGGCCCGCGGGCGTGAAGCTCTACGTGACCGAGAACGGCGCCGCCTACAACGACGTGCTCTCGGCCGACGGAGCTATCCACGACGCCGAGCGCACCGAGTTCCTCGAGTTGCATCTCGGCGCGATCCTCGACGCGATCGAGCTCGGAGTGCCCGTGCACGGGTACTTCTACTGGTCGCTCATGGACAACTTCGAGTGGGCCTGGGGCTACGACAAGCGCTTCGGAATCGTGCGCGTCGACTACGAGACCCAGGAGCGCACGCCGAAGGACAGTGCAATCGCTTACACCCGCATCATCACTGGTCGCTCGCTCTGACTAAACTCGCCCCATGACCCTCGAGTTGCCGCGCCGCACTGCGCCGACCCTGGAAGCCGTAGCGGCGGCCGCCGGCGTCTCGCGGTCGACGGTGTCGCGCGTCGTGAACGGGTCGAGCCACGTGAGCCCCGACGTCATCGACGCCGTCAACGCGGCGATCGAGAGCCTCAACTACATCCCCAACCGCGCGGCGCGCTCGCTCGCCAACCGGCAGACGATGGCCATTGCCCTCGTGGTGCCCGAAGACACCAACCGGTTCTTCGGCGACCCGTTCTTCGCCGAGATCGTGCAGGGCATCACCCAGGGGCTCGAAGACAGCGACTACGTGCTCAACCTGCAGCTCGCCTCGCCCAGCTCGCCGTCGGAGAAGACCATCAGGTACCTCCTGGGCGGCAACGTCGACGGCGCCATCGTCGTCTCGCACCACTCGGGCGACGACTTCTTCACGACGCTGGATGCCACGATCCCCGTGGTCTTCGGCGGTCGGCCGTACCACCCCGAACTGCACCGCAACAACTACGTCGATGTCGACAACGCCGCCGGCGCCGCCATGGGAACGCAGTACCTCATCGACCTCGGTCGGCAGCGGATCGGCACCATCGCCGGCCCGCCCAACATGCAGGCCGCCATCGACCGCGCCGAGGGCTGGGGCGCGGCCATGCGCGAGTCCGGGCATCCGGCCGACCTCGTCGAGTACGGCGACTTCACGATGGCCAGCGGCGCCGCCGCCATGCGGGCCCTGCTCGATCGCGAGCCGAACCTCGATGCCGTGTTCGTCGCGAGCGACCTCATGGCCACCGGTGCCATCACCGTGCTGCGCGACCGCGGCAAGACGGTGCCGGCCGACGTCGCTGTCGTCGGGTTCGACGACAGCTCCGCGGCGACCAGCGGCGAGATCGCGCTCACCACGGTGCACCAGCCGTCGCGCGAGATGGGCGCGGAGATGGCCCGCATGCTCCTCGCCCTGCTGCGCAACGAGCCGACCGAGCGCGAGCGCGTCATGCCCACCCGGATGGTCGTGCGCACGAGCGCGTAGGCTAGGGCCATGCCCACCGAAGTGATCCAAGACGCGTCGATGAACCGCTTCGAGCTACTCGTCGACGGGCAGAGCGCCGGGGAGCTGGACTACCAGATCCGCGACAACACGATCGTGATCACGCACACCGAGATCGATCCGTCGCACCAGGGCGAGGGCCTCGGCGGCGAGCTGGTGCGCGGGGCGCTCAACCTCATCCGGGCCGAGACCGACTACCGCGTCGTGCCGACCTGCCCGTTCGCCGGTCCGTGGATCGACAAGCATCCCGAGTACCAGGACCTGCTCACTCGCTAGCCGGCACTGTCGCCAGCGTGCTTGCCGCGCTTCGGCTCCTGAATCGGAGTGAGGTCGATGCGCACCTGGCCGTCGTAGTTCTTGTTGTCGAGGTCGTCGCGCGCGGCAACGCCACGGATGGCCCCCATGCCGAAGTCGTCATCGCCCGGTAGCGGTGCCGGTGCGGGCAGGATCGTCTGGCGGTCGAGCTCGACCTGGGCCTCGTGCCTCGTCGGGTGGAACACCTCGTCGCCGATGCCCGCGATACCGCCGCCCGAGCCCGAGGTGCGGCTCTTGTTACTGAGGTCGATCCAGCCGAAGTGCTGCGCGACCCAGAACAGGGCCACGATCGCCACCACGATGACGATGATGATCCACGGCTGCACCTGCATAGTTTAGGCACGCCTCGGCACGACGACGGGCCTACCTGCCACCTCGTGCAACACGACGGGCAGCCCGTAGACGCGCTCGACCCGCTCAGCCGTGAGCACCTCGGTCGGTGAGCCGAGCGCCTCGAGCCGTCCGCCGGAGATCAGGGCGAGCCGGTCGGCGTAGGCGCTCGCGAGCGACAGGTCGTGCAGCACGACGACCACGGTGCGGCCCTCGTCGGCCATGCGCCGGCCGATCCGCATGACGTCCTCCTGGTGCCGCAGGTCGAGCGAGGCCGTCGGCTCGTCGAGGAAGACCACCGGCGTGGACTGCGCGAGCACGCGCGCGAGCGAGACCCGGGCCTTCTCGCCGCCGCTCAGCTGTGTGTAGCGCCGGCCGGCGAGGTGCGTGATGTCGGCGGCCTCCATCGCGGCGGCGACCGCCGAGATGTCGTCACGGCCCTCGACGGTGCGGGCCCACGGGCTGCGGCCCATCGCGACGACCTCGGAGACCAGGAACGGGAAGCTCACCCCGTTCTCCTGCGTGAGCACGCTGCGCAGGCGGGCGAGCTCGGTGTGACGGATGCCCGCCACCGGCCGCTGGCCGTACAGCACCTCCCCGTGCCGCAGGCCGATCTCGCCGCTGAGCGCCCCCAGCCAAGTGGACTTCCCGGCCCCGTTCGGCCCCACGAGCACGAGCATCTCGCCCTCGGCCACGTTCAGGTCGATGCCGTCGAGCACCGTCACGCCGCCGAGGTCGACGCCCACGTCCATGGCCGCGATGTTCACGCCCAACCCCCGCTGCGCCGCCGCTGCCGGAACAGCAGGAAGAAGAAGAACGGCCCGCCGATGAGGCTGGTGAGCAGGCCGATCGGCAGGTCGGCACCCACCACGACCGACCGCGCGAGCAGGTCGGCGAGCACCATGAGGGCCGCGCCGCCGAACGCGCTGGCGATGATGAGCGGGCGGTGCGCGGGCCCGATCGCCATGCGGATGACGTGCGGCACGACGAGACCCACGAACGCGATGATGCCGCAGAACGCGACCGCCGCGCCCGTGAGCAGCGCCACGAGCACGATCGAGCCGATGCGCAGCACCTCGACGTTGACGCCCAGGTGCCGGGCATTCCGCTCACCGAGGGCGAGGAGGTCGTAGCGGCGGCCGAGGACGATCGCGGCCGCGGCCCCGACGGCCGTGACGACGGCGACGATGAGCACCTCGGCCCAGCGCGAGCCGTTGAGTGAGCCGAGCTGCCAGAACACGATCTGCTCGCGACCGCCCGAGTCGGCGACGAAGAGCAGGAAGGCGAGTCCCGCCCCGGCGAACGCGTTCACGGCGATGCCGGTGAGGAGCAGGGTGACGACCTCGGTGCGCCCGTTCGCCCGGGAGACCGCGTACACGAGCAGGGTCGCGAGCAGTCCGCCCGCGAACGCGAAGACGGCGATGGTGCCGCTGCCGAGGGCAGTCAGCCCGAGCACGATCGCCACGGATGCCCCGAACGCCCCGCCCGACGACACCCCGACCACTCCCGGCTCGGCGAGCGGGTTGCCGAAGATCGCCTGCATCACGGCGCCCGCCACGGCGAGCGCAGCGCCGACCGCGAGCCCCATGGCGATGCGGGGGAAGCGGATGAGCCACAGCGTCGACTCGACCACCGAGTCATCCGGTGCCCAGTCGTTACGGATGCCCGCCGCCCGCAGCACCGACCCGATGACCTCGGCCGGGGTGACCGCCAGCTGGCCCACCATCGCCGACGCGATGATGCCGCCCACGAGCAGCACGGCGAGCGCGGCGGAGAGGACCACCGCCCGCGGCACTGGGCCCGCTGAGCTGCTCAAGGTACCCGGTGGAGCCACTCCTCGGTACCGAACTTCTCGGCAACGAGCTGCTCCGCTTTCGCGAACTCCTCGGGCGTGATCTCGCTGGGGGTGAGGCCGTAGAGGCCCGCGAAGGTGCCGACCATCTTCTCGATGATCTCCGCACGGGAGAGGCCGGTCTGGCTGCGGAGCGGGTCGACGCGCTTGTTCGCGCTCTTCGTGCCCTTGTCGCTCATCTTCTCGCGGCCGATGCGCAGCACTTCCACCATCTTGTCGCCGTCCATGTCGTAGCTCATGGTCACGTGGTGCAGCACGGCGCCGCTGCCGAGGCGCTTCTGCGCGGCGCCACCGATCTTGCCGGTGGGGCTTGTGATGTCGTTGAGCGGCACGTAGCTGGCCTCGATACCGAGCGCCTTGAGGGCGACGATCACCCACTCGTCGAGGAAGGCGTAGGAGTCGGCGAAGCTCATGCCCGAGACGAGCTCGGAGGGGGCGTAGATCGAGTACGTGATGACCGAACCGGCCTCCATGAACATCGCACCGCCGCCCGAGATGCGGCGTACGATGTCGAACCCGTACTTCTTGGCATTGTCGAGGTCGACCTCGTTCTTCACCGACTGGAAGCTGCCGATGACGACCGCGGGCTTCTCCCACTCCCAGATGCGCAGGGTCGGCTTGCGGCGCCCCTCACCGACCTCTTCGCTCAAGACCTGGTCGAGTGCCATCTGCACCACCGGGTCGACCGCGGGGCCCTGGATGAGCTGCCACTCGTAGTCGGTGAACGCCGTCGCCTTCTGCAGGGCGCGACGGATGGTCGTGGCCACCGACTCGGGCGAGAACCCGAGTAGCAGCGCGCCCTCGGGCAGCGCCTCGCGCACGGCCTTCGTGATGACCGCGTGCTCGGCGTCGGCGGAGAGACCGTTGACCGCCGAGTTGATCGACTCGAGCGCGCTGTCGGGCTCGAGGAAGAAATCGCCGGCCAGCCGGAACTCGGCGATTCGGCCGTCGACGACGTCGAGGTCGACGACCACGAGCTTTCCGCCAGGAACCTTGAATTCACCGTGCATTAGGCAAGCCTAACCGCCGCGGGCGGGTTGAGTAGGCCGCCCGCGGCCGTATCGAAACCTCACCGACGGTGATCGTCGGGGGGTTTCGATACAGGTGCTAGAGCGCCTTACTCAACCGGCGATATGCGCGTCCAACCAGCTCACGAGGTCGCCGATCACCTCGTCGCGGTTCGTCTCGTTGAAGATCTCATGGCGGGCCTCGGGGTAGACGATCGCCGTGACGTCGCTGAGCTTCGACCGGTTGACGTACGCGGCGGCGAGCTTCGCGATGCTCTTCTCGCCACCCAGCGTGTCTTCACTGCCGATCATGATGAGCAGCGGGATGTCCTTGGCGATGGTCTTGGTGGGCTTGCCGAGCAGGCGCAGTCCGTCGGCGAGGCCGAACAGCTGGATTGCCGCGGCGTAGAAGGTGAGCGGGTCATCCCTGAAGGCGTCGGCGACGGCGGGGTCGCGGCTCAGCCACTCGTTGCCGGTCGTGCCGAGGTGCTTGTGCTTCGCGTTGAGGTTGCCGCCGTTCATGTCGGTGAGGGTGCGGTACGCGGTGCCGGTGAGGACGGCCACGTCGTACTCGTCGGCGTGGTTGTTCAGGATGTCCTGCACCATGAGCGAGCCCCACGAGTGCCCGAGCAGCGCGAGCTTCAGCCCGGGGTTCTCGTCACGGATGATGCGCGTGAACTGGCGGACATCCTCGATCGTGGCGCGCAGGCCACCGGGGCCGAGCTTGCCGAGCTTCGAGGCGTCGCCGCCGTGCTGCTCGACGCCTGTGGCGCCGTGGCCGCGGTGGTCGTCGGCGTAGACCGAGTAGCCGGCGGCGACCAGATCCTGCGCGACCTGCTCGTAGCGCAGGGCGTGGTCGCCGAGGCCGTGGGTGAGCTGCAGCACCGCCTTGGGCTTGGCGGCCTTCCACGCGTAGTAGTGGATCGTGACGCCCTGCGGGTCGACGAAGGTGTGGCTGGTGCGCGTGACTGTGGGCATGGGGAGCCTCCTTGCTCAGCTTCATCGTAGTGACGCGAGGTTTAGTTAGCATGGCTAATTTGCTATGCTAACGATGTGACCGAATCCGACAACGACGATCTGCGTCTCGCGATCATGCGACTCAGCCGCCGCATGCGCGCCGAGCGCGCGGGCGACGACGTCACCGACGGGCAGCTCTCCGTGCTCATCGTGCTCTTCAAGGAGGGCCCGCAGACCCTCGGCTCGCTCGCCGAGCACGAGCGCGTCACCCCGCCCTCCATAAACCGCACGGTCAATGCCCTCGTCGAGGCCGGCCTCGTCTCACGAGACGCCTCGCCCGACGACGGCCGCAAGGTTCACCTGCGCCTCACCGAGCGCGGCACCGAGATCGTGAGCGAGACCAAGCGCCGTCGGGTCGCCTGGTTCGCGCGGCAGCTCGCCACCCTCACCCCCGCCCAGCGCGCAGCACTCGATGTCGCCGCCCCGATCCTCAGGGAGCTCGCCGACTCGTGAGTGCAATGTTCCGCAGCCTTCGTGTCTTCAACTACCGCCTCTGGTTCGCCGGGGCGCTCGTCTCGAACACCGGGGCGTGGATGCAGCGCACGGCGCAGGACTGGATAGTGCTCACCGAGTTGACCGACAGGGATGCCGCCGCGCTCGGCATCACCATGGCCCTCCAGTTCGGGCCGCTCCTGGTGCTCGTGCCGGTCTCGGGCCTGATGGCGGACCGGTTCGACCGGCGCAAGCTGCTCATGTGGACGCAGGGCATCCAGTGCGTCCTGGCCCTCGGCCTCGGCCTGCTGGTCATCTCCGGCCACGTGCAGCTCTGGCACGTCTACGTGTTCGCGCTGCTCCTCGGAATCTGCACAGCCATCGACACCCCGGCCCGTCAGTCGTTCGTCTCCGAGCTCGTCACCGAGAAGGACATCTCGAACGCGATCGCGCTCAACTCGACCTCGTTCCAAAGTGCCCGTCTGATCGGCCCGGCGGTCGCCGGCGTGCTCATCGCGTGGATCGGCACCGGCCCCGTCTTCATCGTCAACGCGCTGTCGTTCGTAGGCGTGTTCGGCTCGCTGTTCTTCATCCGCAAGAACCTGCTCGTGCCCACCACGCGCCTGACGAAGGCGAAGGGCCAGATCCGCGACGGGCTGCGCTACGTGGGCTCGCGCAAAGACACCCTCGTCGTGCTGATCATGGTGTTCCTGGTCGGCACCTTCGCATTCAACTTCCCGATCTTCATCTCGACGATGTCGACCATCGAGTTCGGCAAGGGCTCCGCCGAGTTCGGCCTGCTGTCGTCGATCATGGCGGCCGGGGCCGTAGCGGGCTCGCTGCTGGCCGCGCGGCGCGAGCGGGTGCGGTTCATGGTCGTGGTCGTGGCATCCGCGGCCCTGGGCCTGCTGTGCGTGATCGCCGCGCTCTCGCCGACCTACGTCTTCTTCGCGGTGGTGCTCGTCTTCGTCGGGGCGTCGTCGCTGACGATGATGAACACCGCGAACGCCTACGTGCAGACCACGACACCGCCGCAGTTCCGCGGTCGGGTGATGGCGATCTACATGGCGATCTTCGCGGGCGGCACCCCCATCGGCGCCCCCATCGTCGGCCTGGTCGCCAACGTGTGGGGCCCGCGCTGGTCGCTCGGCATCGGCGCCGCTGCTGGGCTCCTTGCCGCGCTCATCGCCGTCGTCTGGCTCACGCGCAACAAGAGCAACGTGTCGACGGCGACCGCCGCGATCCCGCTGCCGCGCGAGACGGTCGAGCTCGGCACGCAGGAGATCGCGATCGTGGGGGCGACTGCGACGCGGACGAGCTAGCGCGGGGGAAGGTCAGTGCAATTCGAAGACCAGCCGCAACGCCTCGTCGATCTCGTCGAGTTCGCGGCGCGACACGTGGCCGACGAGATCGCCCAACCGCTCCGGTGCAACTGCTGCGGTCTGCTCGACGAGCACCTGGCTTCGATCGTCACCGATGGCGATGGTCGGCCGGAAGCTCCTCGAGATGGCCGACATCGAGGTCGGTGCAATCAATACCGTCGACAACAGCAGGTCGTCGGACTGCAGAACCACGGCGTACCGAGCGCCCGCCTGTTCGCTCCCTTTCACCCCGCGAGGGGCTCGCAACGCGTGCACGTCACCCCTCACGCAGCTGCTCCATGTGCGCCAGTATCGCGCGGCTCTCGGCGAGATCTGCGGCATCGTCCACAAGCTCAAGCGATTCGCGTCGCATCCGGTCCCGCTTTCGCATGACGACTGAGTCGAGCAGTGCCTGACGGATTGCCGCCGAGATCGACGTGCCGTCGGCAGTGAGTTCGTCCAAGGCACGTTGCGCGTCGGCGTCGGTGCGAAAGTTGACGACAGTCATGCCACCAGTGTAAGACAAACGTCTTACGCCTCGCGGGTGATCTCCACCTTCACGAAGAGCGTCGAGCCGAACGGACCCGCGTACACGCCACGCAGCGGGGGCACGTCGTTGTAGTCACGGCCGCGGCCCACGAGCACGTGGCGGTCGCCGATGTCGATGAGGTTGGTGGGGTCGTACCCGCGCCACTCGCCGCCGCAGAACCACTCGACCCAGGCGTGCGACTCGCCGGCCACGGTCTCGCCGATTGCCGCGTTCGGCTTGGGGTGGAGGTATCCGGAGACATAGCGCGCCGGGATGCCCACCGAGCGCAGGGCGCCGAGCGCGAGGTGCGCGATGTCCTGGCAGACGCCCTTGCGCTGCGCCCAGGCTTCGGCCGCCGTGGAGTGCACGCCCGTCACTCCCTGCATGTACTCGACGGCCTCGCCGATGGCCTTGCAGATCTCGAGAGCGGCATCGCAGACGGAGTCGGTCTTCGCCTTCAGGTCGCGCGCACTGGTCTCGACCTCGGTGGGCGGGTTGGTGCGTCGCGTCTGCTTGAGGTGCTCGACGGTCTCCGTCGACTCCTCGACGGCGAGCTCGAGCTCGGCCCAGGTGAGGCTCTTGTCCTCATGGGGGCGCGGCCGCACCTCGACGAGGCTCGTCGCCGTGAGCGAGAGCTCTTTGTGCGGGGTGAGGATCTCGAACGACGAGACGCGCGAGCCCCAGTAGTCCACGTAGCCGTGGTGGCTCGACATGGGCAGGATCTCGAGGTTGGAGAACAGCACGAGCTGGCCCTCGCTCGACACGGGCAGCATGCGGGCCTCGTTGTACGACGCCGTGACGTCGCCGCCGTAGTGGAAGCCCGTCATGTGCTTGATGCGCAGGCGGTTCAACTCGTCTCCCCCACCCAGCTCGGCGCGGCGTTCGTCGGGAAGTACCGCTGGCGGATCGCCTCCGAGGCGGCGCTCGTCGCGAGCTGCACGTTGTCCATGTGGAAGGGGAGGTCCTCGAGGATCTCGGCGATCGGCCGGTACTCGAGCTCGCTGCGGATCTGGCCCAGCAGGCGCTGCGAGAGGTCGGAGACACCGACGCGGTCAGTGCGCGGCTCGATCTCGCGCATGCACGCCTCGGCGCGCGACACCGAGAACAGGATGCTCCGCGGGAACAGCCGGTCGAGCAGCAGGAACTCCGCGGCGTTCTTGGCGCTCGGCACCCCGCGGTAGGTGCGCAGGTACGCCTCGTAGGCACCGCACGACCGCAGGATCGTGGTCCACGACGGGCCGGATGCCTCGGTGAGACTCCTCGTCGCGAGCAGCCGCGCGGTCATGTCCGCACGCTCGATCGAGCGGCCGAGGGTGAAGAACTGCCACGCCTCGTCACGGCTGGTTGCGGACTCGATGATGCCGACCGCCAGGGCCGAGCGCTCGCGCACCCAGGCGAAGAACTCGTGCACCTTGTCGCTCGACACCTTGCGGGGCATCCGGGCGCGTGTCGTGTTGAGGCACTCCCAGAGCTCGGTGCTCACGATCTCGCGGGCGCGCCTCGCGTTCTCGCGGGCGGCGCCCAGCGAGTAGGCGATCGACGCGGGCTCGGAGCGGTCGACGGCGAGGATCGAGAGGATGTCCTGGCGGGTGAGCTCGGTGTCGTCCGGGGCCTCCGCGCCCATCACGCTCAGGAGCGAGCGGCAGGCGAGGTCCTCCTCGATCCAGGGGTCTTCGAGCAGCAGCTGGAGGTGCACGTCGAGGATGCGGGCCGTGCCGTCGGAGCGCTCGATGTAGCGGCCGATCCAGAACAGGCTCTCGGCGATGCGGCTCAGCATGAGCGCCCCCTGAGGTCTCGGCTTCGCTCGACCACCGGTGGTCGAGCGAAGTCGAGACCTTGCTGCTGCTGCTCCTGCTGGCCGTGGCCGAGCGGGCGCTCGTGCGGGCCGTGGTCCTGCGATGCCGCTCGGAGCATCTCGGGGGTGATGACCGAGATGGACTCGGTAGCAGCCGCCTGGCCGGCGACGAGACCCTGGATCGAGTGGCGGGAGACCGTCAGCGGGTCCTGGCCCACGACCCAGGTGTCCTTCGAGCCGCCGCCCTGGGAGCTGTTGACGACCAGCTCGCCCTCGGGGAGCGCGACGCGGGTGAGCCCGCCCGGGAGCACCCAGATGTCGTCGCCGCTGTTGACGGCGAACGGGCGGAGGTCGGCGTGGCGAGGGCGCATGCCGTCGTCGACGAGCGTCGGGATCGTGGAGAGCTGCACGACGGGCTGCGCGATCCAGCCGCGCGGGTCGCGCAGGAGGCGCTGCTTGAGTTCCTCGAGCTCCTGCTTCGAGGCCGCCGGGCCGATCACGAGCCCCTTGCCGCCGGAGCCGTCGACCGGCTTCACGACGAGCTCGTCGAGGCGGTCGAGCACCTCCTCGAGGGCTCCCGGGTCTTCGAGGCGCCAGGTCTGCACGTTGGGCAGGATCGGCTCCTCGCCGAGGTAGTACTTGGTGAGCTCGGGGAGGTAGGTGTACACGAGCTTGTCGTCGGCGACACCGTTGCCGACGGCGTTGGCGATCGTGACGTTGCCGAGCCGAGCGGCGAGCATGAGACCAGGGCTGCCGAGCATCGAGTCCGCGCGGAACTGCAGCGGGTCGAGGAACTCGTCGTCGACCCGGCGGTAGATCACATCCACTCGTGTCGGGCCGGCGGTCGTGCGCATCCAGACGCGGCCGCCCGAGCAGAACAGGTCGCGCCCCTCGACGAGCTCGACGCCCATGAGGCGCGCGAGCAGCGTGTGCTCGAAGTAGGCGGAGTTGAAGACACCGGGCGTGAGGACGACGACAGTGGGATCGTCCACCCCGGGCGGTGCGGATGCCCGCAGCGCCTGCAGGAGCTTGTGCGGGTAGTCCCCCACGGGTCGCACCCTCATGGAGACGAACAGCTCGGGGAGCGTCTGGGCCATCACCCGGCGGTTCGAGATCACGTAGCTCACGCCCGACGGCACGCGCACGTTGTCCTCGAGCACGCGCCAGGCGCCCTGCTCGTCGCGGATGAGGTCGATGCCGCTCACCTGGATGCGCACGCCGTTGGCCGGGTCGATGCCGGCGGCCTCGCGGTGGAAGTGGCTCGAGCTCGTGATCAGGCGCGCGGGGATCACCCCGTCTTTGACCGCGGCCTGCGGCCCGTAGATGTCGGCGAGGAACCGCTCGAGCGCGCGCACGCGCTGCTTGATGCCGGCCTCGACGTTGACCCACTCCGCCTGGTCGATCACGCGCGGTACGGCGTCGAGCGGGAACGGGCGCTCCTCACCCGCGAAGTCGAACGTCACGCCCTGTGCGAGGTACGAGCTGGCGAGGGCATCCGTGCGACCGCGCAGTTCGTCCTGCGTCATCTGGGCGAGAGCGGCGTGGATCTCCTTGTACGACTGGCGCGCCGAGCCGGGGGTGGCGAACATCTCGTCCCACGCGGGCGTGCCTGTTCGCACGGCACCCTTCAAACGCGTGGCGGTGGCGCCATAGCCATCGAACAGGTCAGCCATGCTGTGAGCCTAGGCCCGTCGTGTTGCGATGGTGTTTCAGGACTCGAACGGGTCGAGCACGAAAACCTGGATCTGCCGGTCGGTCTTGGTCTGGTAGTTAGCGTAGTCCGGCCAGGCCTCGACCGCCCGCTCCCACCAGGTCGCGTACTCGTCGCCCTCGAGCTGGCGGGCGAGGTAGTCGTTCTTGACCGCGCCGTCCTGCAGCTCGACGTGCGGGTTGGCCTTGAGGTTGTAGAACCAGGTCGGCGGCTCCGGGGTGCCGCCGCGCGAGGCGACGACCGCGTAGGTGCCGTCGTGCTCCACGCGCATGAGGGCGTTCTTGCGCAGCTTGCCCGACTTTGCTCCCACCGAGGTCAGCACGACGATGGGCTTGCCGCGCAGGGTGTTCGCCTCCTGCCCGTTCGTGGCCTCGAACAGCTCGGCCTGCTTGCGCGCCCACTCGGACGTGCTCGGTTCGTACTCTCCCGTAAGTGGCATAGTTCTACGCTACGCCCGGCGCGGGCCTCGACCCGCCGCGAGGATGCCCAACCCGATGATCCCCGTGATGATGAGGAGCACCGGCTGGCTGACCGCCACCGAGAGCCCCGCGAACGAGAAGAGATAGGGCAGCGGGATCACCACGGCGCAGAGCAGGAGCGCGAGCCATCCGAACCGCGCGTACCGCACGATGAACCACGCGGTGCCGAGCGCAAGCAGGGTCATGAAGTACGGGTTGCCGAGCGTCATCGAAAGCGGAATGCCACCGACACCCGACGTGATCCGAGCGGTCTCCGCGGCGATCAGGCCCGCGACGCCGCCCAGCACGACGACGATCGCGACGATCTTGCGCGCGGCGGCCGCGGGCGCGATGAGGAGCCCGACGATCACCGCCACGAGCGCGAACAGCAGCTGCCCGCCGAGGAGCGGGAGGTACTCCAGGCCGACACCGAACCCGGCGAGTGCCGTGACCAGCTGCCCGGACGCGGCGGCGATCACGAGGTAGCCGCCGAGATACAGCGCGACTGCGGACGCGAGAGCGGAGCCATGGTGCACGATCTCGTTGGGCTCGACGTAAGCGGGGGGAGCGACGTGCGGGGATGTGGGCTCTGGTGTCGTCATGGTCCCGAGCCTGTCGCACCGGGGCAACAACGGCATCCCCTTGCGCACGACCCGGAAGGGGCGGTACCGCTCGGAGCGCCGCTGAACCGGGGTACATCCTGAGTGTGAATGGGGTTCATCTTGTGCCCGGCGGCAGTGCAAGCGGTTGTGATTGCGGCACACTATGCGGATGGACGACGCAATCCGAGCTGCCCTCGCACTCACGCCCGCCTCCACGGCCTGGGATCGCACCGTCGAGATCACGACGATCGGCGGTCGCAGCGGCCTCCCGCGCCGTATCGAGATCTGGTTCTACCGGGCCGGTGACGCCAACTACCTGAGCGGCATGCCCTCCTCCACCCCCGACTGGTTCCGCAACCTGCAGGCGAACCCGCGCTTCAGCTTCCACCTCAAGCACGGCGTGCACGCCACGCTGCAGGCAACCGCCCACCCCGTGCTCGACGAGCAGGAGCGCAGGCGCGTGTTCACCGAGATCGTCGCCGACCTGAACCAGCCGGCCAACCCGGGCCGCATCGCCCAGCCGACCGCCGTGGAGGACTGGATGAACGGCAGCGTGCTCGTGCGGATCGAGTTCGACGAGTAGCGTCCGGGCGCTAGCGTTGCCCCATGGCGGCGAAGCGCGTGCTCATCATCGGTGGTAACGGCATCATCTCGTGGTGGGTGAGCAAGCTCGCCGTGGAGCGCGGCTACGACGTTACGCAGCTCACGCGCGGCATCAGCCGCGACCGCGCACCGATCGAGGGTGTGACGACGCTGCGGGGCGACGCCGGCGACCCTGCCTCGATCCGCGCCGCGGTGGGTGACGCGCAGTTCGACATCGTCGCCAACTTCCGCGCCTTCCTGCCCGAGCAGGTCGCCGCCGACATCGAGCTGTTCGGCGGGCGCATCGGGCAGTACCTGTTCATCTCGTCGGCCTCCGCCTACCAGAAGCCCATCGCGGCACTGCCGATCGTCGAGTCGACCCCGCTGCGCAACCCTTTCTGGCAGTACTCGCGCGACAAGATCGCCTGCGAGGACCTCTTGGTCGCCGCGTACCGCGACACCGGCTTCCCGATGACGATCGTGCGACCCTCGCACACCTACGACGGCGGCAACATGCCGTTCCCGGGCGGGTGGACCGCCTTCCAGCGCATGCTCGACGGCAAGCCGGTGATCGTGCACGGCGACGGCACGAGCTGGTGGACCCTCACGCACTCCCGCGACTTCGCCACCGCCTTCGTCGGCCTCTTCGGCAACCCGCACGCGCTCGGCTCGCCCGTGCAGATCGTCTCGGACGAGCACCTCACGTGGGACGACATCGCACGGATGCTCGGAGCCACGATCGGCGTCGAACCCGTGCTGGCGCACGTCGCGAGCGAGCGCATCGCCCGCGAGCTGCCGGAGCTCGGGCCATGGCTTCTGGGCGACTGGGCGCACTCCGTGATCTTCGACACCACCCGCATCAAGACGCTCGTGCCGGGCTGGACGGCCACCACCCCGTTCTCGGAGGGTGTCTACGACATCGCCGACTGGTACCTCTCCACCCCGTCGCGCCAGGTCGTCGACCCGGTGATCGACGCCGCGTGGGATCGCCTTGCGGCGCTCTAGGGCTGGCGGTACGCGGCGCTCGAATTGCGCACGATGAGTGTCGGTTCGAGCTCCTCGTGGGCGTGCACGTGCGTGTCTGAGCTCAGCAGCTCGTCCATGAGCAGTTGCACGGCCCGCCGGCCCAGCTGCTCGCGCTGCTGGCTCACGCTCGAGAGCGGGATGACCGCGGCACCCGCCCACTCCAGATCGTCGAAGCCCACGAGCGCGATGTCCTCGGGGATGCGCACCCCCGCGAGGGCGAGCTTCTGCATGAGGCCGAGCGCGATGAGGTCGTTGGCGCACATGACGGCCGTCGGGCGATCCTCCGGCGCTCTGGCCAGCAGGATCTCGGCGACGCCCGCGCCATCCTCCCGCCGCCACGAGTCGGTCTCGAGCCGCTCGACGACCCCGCCACCGCTCTCGGCGGCGATGCGGAAGCCCTCGTAGCGGGCGTCCACCTGGTGCGAGATGCGGGTGCCGCCCGCGTACATGAGGCGGCGGTGGCCGCGCTCGATGAGGTGCTCGCCGGCCAGGCGCCCGCCGGCGATGTCGTCGGTGCGCACCCAGCAGCACGGCCGGTCGCCCGAGATGCGGTCGACGTAGACGATGGGAACACCCTGCTCGGCGAGCTGCTCGAGCCGGAGGTTGTTGTCTTCGACCGGGGTGATGATGATGCCGTGCACCCGCTGCTGCGTGAGCACGTCGAGGTTCTGCTCCTCGCGCACCGGGTCGAGCCCGTTGTGCACGATCACGACGCCGACGCCGAGACGTTTGGCCTCGGCCTCTGCGCCGAGGGTCACGTCGACGAAGAACGGGTTGCCGAGGTCGGCCACCCCGAGCCCGAGAGTGCGTTCGCGACCGGGGCGGAACTTGCGCGCCGAGGTGCTGGGGGTGAAATCGAGTTCCGCGATGGCGGCGAGCACTCGTTCCCGCACACCGGCGGAGACGTAGCTCGGGCGGTTGAGCACGTTGCTCACCGTTCCCGCCGACACCCCCGCAGACCGCGCGACATCGCGGATCGTCGCCATGCGGGCCTCCTTTGGATCGCGGGGGTGTGAAGGAGGCCCGCGCCGCCTGGGCGACGCGGACCTCCTCGAATCAACGACTACAGACTAGAAGTCGAAGTCGTCGACGTTGTCCTTGTCGAACACGAACAACGGGCCGAGAACGATCTCGCCGTTCTTGCCGACCGTGTAGTCGCCGAGCGGGGTGGAGAACTTGTCGCCCTCAGCGCCCGTGATCTCGCCGTCGATGAGTGCCTTGGCGGTGTACGCGGCCAGCTGGCCGAGCGCTCCGACATCCCACAGGCCGAACTGGTCGAACACGCCGGCCTTGACGTAGTCGCGCAGCTCGCTCGGCAGGCCGAGGCCCGTCAGCCAGATCTTGTCCTGGAGCTCGGGGGTGTCGGAGAGGTAGTGCGCAGCCTCCTTGACCGAGACCGAGTCGGGCGCGATGATGCCGTCGAGGTCGGGGTGAGCGGTGATGACACCCTTGGCGGCGTTGTACGCGTCGGCGTCAACGTCGTTGCCGTAGACGACATCGACGACCTCGATGTTCGGGGCCTGCTCGGTGAGCTTCGACTTGATCGCGTCGACCCACGCGTTGAGGTTGGTGGCGTTGGGGCCACCCGACTCGATGGCGATCTGGGCCGGGTCGGTGCCGAACTTGGCGATAGCGAGGTCGACGAGACCCTGCGCAACGCCGTCAACGGTCGCCTGGTTGATGAACGCGTCGCGGCAGTTCGTGTCGGAGTCGAACGTGACGACCTTGATGCCGGCGGCCTGTGCGGACTCGAGGTCGGCGCAGACGGCCTGCGGGTCGTTCGCCGCGAGGATGATCGCGCCGGCGCCGTTCTGGATGGCGGTCTGGATGAACGGCGACTGCGACGTCGGCGACGCCTCGTTGGCGCCGGCCTCGGTGTAGGTGCCACCGAAGCCCTCGATCGCGGACTGGGCACCAGCGTCGGACGCCCCGAAGTACTTGTTACCCAAGCTCTTCGGCATGACGACGATGTTGTAGTTGGCGTCGCCGCTGCCGGTGTCGCCGGAGTCCGTTGCGGGAGTGGAGCAGCCCGCGAGGACGATCGCAGATGCCGCGAGAGCAGCCGCGACGCCAACCGCACGGCCGTGACGGCTGCGCATGACGTTACTGAACTTCATTGTTCTACCTTTCGTAGTTGTAGAGGGTGGAGCAGAACCTTGGTGCTTCTTTTCGCCGCAGCCGTTAGGTAGCGGACGTGGTGACTCTCCGGCGCGTCGAGATGACGGATGCCACGCTCGCGATCACGACGGAGACGATGAGGGCGGAGCCGGTGATGACGTAGATCGCGTCATCCCCGATCCCGAGGACCTGGAGGGACTTGTTGACCGTCGCGATGAAGAGGCCGCCGACGATCGCCCCGAGGAGGGTTCCGGTGCCGCCCCAGATCGAGACGCCGCCGAGCACGATCGCGGTGATCGCGCGCAGTTCGAAGCCGTTGCCGTTGGAGCCGATGGCGTTCGAGTACTGCAGGGTGAACAGCACGCCCACGAGCGCCGCGGTCAGGCCGCTCAGCACGAACAGGATGAACTTGGTGCGGTTCACGTTGACGCCCGAGAAGGCGGCGGTCTCCGACGAGAGACCGATCGCGAACACACCGCGGCCGAAGGCGGTGAAGTGCAGCAGCACGCCGAACACGATCGCCAGGACGACGAAGACGACGATGAGCCACGGCACCGGCGTGCCGGGAATGGACGAGCGGACGAAGCTCGTGACCTCCGGCGGGAACGACGTGACGGAGGTCGTGCCGAGGATTCCCACGGCGATGCCCCGCACGAGCGCGAGCATTCCGATCGTCACAGCGAGGCTGGGCAGCCCGACTATCGTCACGAGGAATCCGTTGACCGCACCGATCAGGCCGCCGATGATCACGCTCAGCACGGCGGCGAGCGGCAGGGGCACACCGGCCTCGAACAGCAGGCCGAAGCTCGCGCTCGAGAGGCCCAGGATCGAGCCGACCGAGATGTCGATCTCGCCCGTCGCGATGATGAGCGTGAGCGGCAGCAGGAGGATCAGGATCGGCACCGCGTTGAGCAGCAGCGTCGTGAAGGTGTACCCGGGGTTGGGGCGCAGGTAATTCGGAATACCGATGATCGACAGCACGACGATGAGGATGATCGCGAAGATCAGGATCGCCTCCGGGCGCAGCAGCAGTCGCCGCCACAGGGGTCGATCGTGTCGACGGTAGGTCGTTTCGACGGTCATGCGCTGAGTTCCTTTCTCGCCTGACGCAGCCGGATGAGGAAGAAGACCCGGTCGAGTGTGATCGCTCCGACGATGAGCACGCCCACGAGGGCCTGCTGCCAGAGGCTGGGGATGCTGAGCACGGGCAGCGCCGTGGTGAGAGTCGCCAGGAAGAAGGCGCCGAGCGCGACGCCCCAGATCCGGCCCGCTCCACCGGCGACCGCCACCCCGCCCACGACGGCGGCCGCGACGGCCTGCAGCTCGAACCCGAGCCCGACCTTCGAGTCGCCGGTCGCGTAGATGGAGACGTACACGATTCCGGCGAGGCCGGCGAGGGTGCCCGAGATGACGAAGGGGATGAACGTGAGCCACTTCGTCCGCAGGCCGTAGAGCACGGCCGCGTCCGGGTTGGAGCCGATCGCGTACAGGTCGCGGCCGGTGCGGCGGCTCGTCATGAACCAGCCGGCGATGAGCACGACGATGAGGGCGACGATGAGCAGGTTCGAGACTCCGAAGACATTGGACAGCGCGAACTTCTTGAAGTCGGCGGGAACCCACTCGGGCCGGATGAAGTTGCCGCCGATCCAGAGCACCGAGATGCCGCGGTAGGCGTAGAGCGTCCCGAGGGTGATGACCAGGGCAGGCACCCTGAGGAAGGCGACGAGGAATCCGTTCACCGCACCGAGCACTGCGCCGAAGACCAGGGTCAGGAGGATCACGACGGGGATCGGGATCCACGGCGCCTCGTGGAACAGGTTGCCGCAGAAGTAGGCGGTGAGGCCCAGGATGCTGCCCATCGAGAGGTCGATGTTGCGGGTGATCATCACGATCGCCTGGCCGACGGCCAGCGCGATGTAGAGAGTGGGGGTGCGGAGCAGGTCGCGCAGGCCGCCCTCGCTGAACAGGTACTGGGGCTGCGTCACCGTGGTCACGGCGATGAGCGCCACGATCACCACGATGAGGCTCAGCTCGCGGGCCTTGAAGAGCCACGACCAGAAGGACTGCTTGGTCATTTCGCTACCTCTTCGTTCGCCGCGTGCGTTGCCGCGTACATGACGGTCTCTGCGGTCGCGTCGGCGCGGGACAGGTTGCCGGTCAGGCGCCCCTCCCGCACGACGAGTACGCGGTCTGCCATTCCCAGCACCTCGGGGAGCTCGGACGAGATCATGAGCACGGCGACGCCGGTGCCCGCGAGCTCGGAGATGAGCCGGTGCACCTCGGACTTGGTTCCCACGTCGATGCCGCGGGTCGGTTCGTCGATGATGAGCAGCTTGGGGTTGGTCGCGAGCCACTTGGCCAGCACCACCTTCTGCTGGTTGCCGCCCGAGAGCATCACAGCGTGGGTGTCGAGTGCGCGCGTCTTCACCTGCAGGCGACGGGCCCACAGGTCGGCGGGGCCCTGCTCGAGCTTGGAGGTGATGAAACCGGCCTTCGCGACCTGGTTGCGGATGGCCAGCGTGATGTTGGTCTGGACACCGGCGGTCATCGCGAGCCCCTGCTTGCGGCGGTCCTCGGGAACGAAGCCCATTCCGAGCTCCATGGCCGCGGACGGCTTGTGGCGCGGAACGGTCGCCCCGTCGAGAGTGACGGTGCCCGACTCGTACTTGTCCACGCCGAACACCGCACGCGCGATCTCGCTGCGGCCGGCACCCACGAGTCCGGCGAGGCAGACGATCTCACCGGCGCGCACCTGGAACGAGACGTCCTCGAACACACCGGCGCGCGTGAGGTGGGCCACGTCGAGCACGACCTCGCCGATCGTCGCCTCCTGCTTGGGGAACAGGTTCTCGACGCTGCGGCCGACCATCTGCTTGATGATCTCGTCGACTGTCACGTCGGCGATCGCATTGGTCGCGATGTACTGGCCGTCGCGCATCACCGTGATGGTGTCGCACAGCTCGAACACCTCGTCGAAGCGGTGGGAGATGAAGATGATGCCCTTGCCCTCGTCGCGCAGCTGGCGGGCGATGCCCATCAAGCGCTCGACCTCGATGCCGCTCAGTGCCGCGGTCGGCTCGTCCATGATGACGACCTTCGCGTTGAGCGAGATGGCCTTGGCGATCTCGATGATCTGCTGGTCGGCGATGGAGAGGCCGCGCGCCTCGCGGTCGGGGTCGATGACCACGCCGAGGCGCGAGGTGAGCTCGAGCGTCGCGCGGCGCATCTCGGCACGGTTGACGAACCCGAGCCGCGTGTACGGCTGGCGGCCGACGAAGATGTTCTCCGCGACCGTGAGATCGGGGAACAGGGTCGGCTCCTGGTAGATCACGGCGATGCCGTGGTGCTTCGCGTCGGCGGTCGACTTGAAGTCGACGGCCTCACCGTCGAGCAGGAATTCGCCGCCGTCGCGACCGTGCAGGCCGCCGATGATCTTCACGAGTGTCGACTTGCCCGCACCGTTCTCACCCACGAGCGCGTGGATGGAACCCGCGTCGAGCACGAGATCGGCTCCCGCGAGGGCCGCGACCGCGCCGAACGTCTTCGTGACGCCGTGCAACTCGAGCAAGTGGCTCATATCCGTCCGACCTCGATGCTCACCTGGTACGTGATGCTCTCGCCCGGCTGCAGGTGCGGCAGCCGGCCGTTGGCGCGCGCGGCCGCGCGCCCGTTGATCTCGGGGGTGTTCGCCGGCTCGAGCCCCAGCACGTAGTGCTTGGTCGCCGTCATCTTCCACTCGAACAGGGCGGGGAGGGTGTCGGAGTAGCGCAGGGTCAGCGCGAGGCCGCGGGCCGGGTTGGTGACGCGCGCGTAGCGCTCGGCGCCCGCCTCGTGGATGTACACCTGCTCGCGGAAGCCGTCCACCGGAGCATCGATCTCGTAGCGCGCGTCGAAGCCGGCCTCGGCATCCGGGTCGCGGGGCGTCACCGCCGCCGAGGGGATGTCGAGCGAGGTGCCCTCGTCGAGCAGCGGCCAGCCGAGATTCACGTGATACAGCACCATGAGCGGGCTCTCGGTGGCGCCCTCGTTGGTCACGTTGTCGGTGATCGTGAGGGCGTTCGACCCCACCTCGCTCGAGATCACGCGGCGCAGCGCGAGGTTCTCGGCGAACACGGCGGTCTGCCGCACGGTGCCCGCGACGAGCACGCGCTCGGCGGTCGCCTCGACGGTCGTGAGACGGGCGGGGAGGTGGCTGACGCGGCCGTGCATCCCGACGACACCGTCTTCGTCGTCGGCGGGCGGCCCGAAGCTGTCCAGACCGCAGGTCGTGACGAGGCCACCGCCGAACGTGCGCAGCCAACCGCGGCCGACCGGGTCGTAGAGCGAGGGCGCTCCGATGCCGGTCGAGCTCAGCCACGCGAGCGGAACGCCCTGGAAGCTCGCCGCACCGATGTCGAGGCCGCGGTCGGGGTGCACGTCGAACTCGAGGCCGCCGCCGTTGACGACGCGCAGCAGGCGAGCACCACGGCCGGGGCCGTCGGCCTCGACGAGCGAATCGACCCTGGCGAACTGGTCAAGCGATCCGACGCGCTGGAGCGCATCGGCGACGGCGACTCCGAAGACCTCAGACATGCAGGCCGAGCTCCGCGTTCTCCGGGCCGAAGTGCTTGAGGATGACGAGGTCGTCGGTCGGGCTCGAGTTGGTGATCTTCACGCCGGCCCGCGCGGCGGACTCGCTCACGAAGAACTCGTCCTGGCTCAGCTGGCCGAAACGGATGAGCGTCGCCGCGGCGACCTCGTGCACTCCGAGGGACCCGTGGCCCTGCACGACGATGGTGCCGTACGCGTCCTGATCGGTGATCGTGACGGTCTGGCCGGGCTTGACGGTCAGCTCCTTGGCGCTGAAGTGCGGGGAGCGGAAGACTACCCACTTCTCCACGTAGGCGGTCTCGCCGTCGGCCTTGGACTGCTCGGTGGAGTACGGCACCATGAAACGGTTGGCGACGAAGTGCGGGTCGACGTTGAGATCCCACTCGAGCAGGCTGATGATGAAGTCGAGATCGCCGTGCTTGTCGGCGGGCACGTCCTTCCAGAGCAGCTCTTCCGGCACCTCGCGGTTGTTGCTCCACGACTCGCACATGCAGAACACGTCGCAGGCGGCCTGCGGCTCGTAGGTCGCGATGCTCGCGGGGGCGTGCAGAACGCCGGAGGGGATGTCCCATCCCGTGCCGAGCTGCGTGCGGTAGCCGAGCGCCAGGTCGGTGATGCGGTTGTCGCCACCATCGGAGAAGCGCGCAAGACGCTCGCGCACCTGCTCCTTCGTGACATCCGGCTGGAATCCGAAGAACGAGATCGGCTGGTCACCGAGGTGGTTGTTCATGTGCGGCGAGTAGTAGTAGGCCTCGGGCTTGCCGGGCTTGTCGACGAGGGCGGCCTTCTCGTCGGTGTGGTGCACGTGGAAGGGCAGCGCCTGCTGGTTGTCGAAGAACTTCGAGTACATCGGCCACTTGTTGTGGCGGTCCCAGAGCCGATCGCCGATGAGCTCGCCCTTGTGGTGGCCGACGAAGTCGTCGAAGGGCAGCAGCACCTTGCCGTCGGGGTCGACGACGAGGCTCAGGCCCTCGTGCTCACCGGTCAGGGGGCCGTTGTCGGCGCGGACCGCCGAGGAGAGCCAGCGCTCGTCGATGCCACCGCGGGTCTGCACGAAGGGGAAGTAGTCATCGGGGTGCAGACGGATGCGACGACCGGGCGTGCAGAACGCCCGGGGGACCCAGGCCGGGGCGAAGCGGACGATGCCACCGCCGGCCTCGAGGGAGCGATCCATACCGGACGCCGTCGACGCGATGTTTGTGTAAGCCTCGGACGCCATCGGCGATGCTCCCTTGCTTCAAGCGCCGCAACGACTGCGTGGCGACACTGCCTGACTGGTGGTGGAGGTTCAATGAACCGGTGAGACGAGAAGTTACCACTGGGCTTAGCGTGTGTCAATCTGTTAGGTTTCTCGAAAACATCACATCGAGCTTCACTTCATGAGAGCCGAGTACCCATGGCCACTACCAGCACCGCCGATTCCGAAGAGCGTCGGGCGCGCCTGCTCGAGATCGTCGCGAACGAGAATGTCATCCGCCTGACGGCCGCTGCCGGCGAGTTCGGGGTGTCGACCATGACCATCCGGCGCGACCTCGAATCGCTCGAGACCGAGGGCCTCCTGCGCAGGGTTCGCGGCGGCGCGGTCTCGGTCATCGGGCCCCGGCCGTTCAGCGACCGACGCGCCGTGCGGCTGCACGCGAAGGAGACGATCGCCGAGAAGGCGCTCAGCCTCGTGCCGCACGCCGGGTCCATCGCACTCGACGCCTCGACCACGGTCGCCACCCTCGCCGCCCGGTTCGGCGTGCGCTCGGGCCTCACGGTGGCGACGAACTCCTACCAGACGTACGGCGCGATGCGCTCTTCGCACGGTGTCGACGTGATCCTGATCGGCGGCGAGACCGAGGAAATCACCGACAGCTTCGTGGGCCCGATCGCCGTGCACGCCGCTGAGTCGCTGCGCTATGGCAGGTTCTTCGCCTCGGCGAGCGCCATCGACACCGAGTACGGCACCTCGGAGGTGTCGCTGCGCGAGGCCGAGATGAAGCGCACGTTCTTCCGCATGGCGAAGGAGCTCGTGCTGTGCATCGACTCCTCCAAGCTGCGGCAGCAGTCCACGGCGGCGTGCCTGCCGCTCGACAGCGTCGCCGTGCTCGTCACCGAGCTCTCGCCGTCCGACCCCAGGCTCGACGAGTTCCGGGACCGTGTGGAGCTGCTCTGAGACAGGGATGTTGCATCGTGAGACTTTTGTTGTAACGTTTCACGCGATAACACAGGTTCTTCACGAAGACAGAGAGGTCTCCCATGCCTGCATTCAGTGACATCGCGGCGAAACTCGCCGAGCAGGCGATCGAACTGCCCTCGTGGGCGTTCGGCAACTCGGGCACCCGCTTCAAGGTCTTCGGCACCCCGGGCACCCCGCGCACTCCCCAGGAGAAGATCGCCGACGCGGCCCAGGTCAACAGATACACCGCGCTGTCGCCGACCGTCGCGATCCACTACCCCTGGGACAAGGTCGACGGCTGGGCCGCCCTCGGCGCCTTCGCGAACGACCATGGCGTCGCCCTCGGCACCGTCAACTCCAACACCTTCCAGGACGACGACTACAAGTTCGGCTCGCTCACCCACAGCGACCCGCGCATCCGCCAGAAGGCGATCGACCACCACTTCGAGTGCATCGACGTGATGGATGCCACGGGCTCGCGCGACCTGAAGATCTGGCTCGCCGACGGCACGAACTACCCGGGCCAGGGCGACATCCGCGCGCGGCAGGACAGGCTCGCCGACTCGCTCGCGAAGATCTACGCCCGCATCGGCGAGACGCAGCGCCTCGTGCTCGAGTACAAGTTCTTCGAGCCGGCGTTCTACCACACCGACATTCCCGACTGGGGCACGAGCTACACCCAGGTCGCGGCCCTCGGCGAGCGCGCCCTGGTGTGCCTCGACACCGGGCACCACGCCCCCGGCACGAACATCGAGTTCATCGTGATGCAGCTGCTGCGCCTCGGCAAGCTCGGCTCGTTCGACTTCAACTCGCGCTTCTACGCCGACGACGACCTCATCGTGGGCGCCGCCGACCCGTTCCAGCTGTTCCGCATCCTGTTCGAGGTGGTGCGCGGCGGCGGGTACGGCGCCGACTCCGGCGTGGCGTTCATGCTCGACCAGTGCCACAACGTCGAGGACAAGATCCCCGGCCAGATCCGGTCGGTCCTCAACGTGCAGGAGATGACGGCCCGCGCGCTGCTCGTCGACCTCGACGCGCTGCGGGTCGCCCAGGACTCGGGCGACGTGCTCGGCGCCAACGGCATCCTGATGGATGCCTTCTACACCGATGTGCGGCAGGACCTCGCGCGGTGGCGGGAGTCGCGCGGACTCGCGGCCGACCCGATGGCCGCGTACGCGGCATCCGGTTACCAGCAGAAGATCGCGGCAGACCGCGTCGGCGGCGTGCAGGCGGGATGGGGCGCATGATGGTTTCGACAAGCTCAACCAGCGAGGAACTCGTCGAGCGCAGCAACCGCCTGGGTTCAGACCCGCGCGTCACCAACTACGCGGGTGGAAACACGTCCGCTAAGGGCACGGAGATCGACCCGGTGACGGGTGAACCGGTCGAGCTGCTCTACGTGAAAGGCTCGGGCGGCGACCTCGGCACGCTGACCGAAGCGGGCCTCGCCGTGCTGCGGCTCGACCGCTTCCGCGCGCTCGTCGATGTCTACCCCGGCGTCGACCGCGAGGACGAGATGGTCGCCGCGTTCGACTACACGCTGCACGGCAAGGGCGGCGCTGCCCCCTCGATCGACACCGCGATGCACGGCCTCGTCGACGCCGCGCACGTCGACCACCTGCACCCCGACTCGGGCATCGCGTTCGCGACGGCCAAGGACGGCGAGAAGCTCACCAAGAAGGCGTTCGGTGACAAGGTCGTGTGGGTGCCCTGGCGCCGCCCCGGCTTCCAACTCGGGCTCGACATCGCCGCGATCAAGGCGGCGAACCCGCAGGCCATCGGCTGCATTCTCGGCGGCCACGGCATCACGGCGTGGGGCGACACCTCAGATGAGGCCGAGACGAACAGCCTGTGGATCATCAGGACCGCCGAGGACTACATCGAGGCCCACGGCAAGAAGCTCCCGTTCGGCAAGGCCGTCGCGAAGAACGCCGCGCTGCCCGTGGCCGAGCGCCGCGCCAAGGCCGCCGCGATCGCGGCGACCATCCGGGGCATCGCGTCGCACGACCGCCCCATGGTCGGGCACTTCACCGACTCGGACGTCGTGCTCGACTTCCTGGGCAGCGCCAACGCGCCGAAGCTCGCGGCGCTCGGCACGAGCTGCCCCGACCACTTCCTGCGCACCAAGGTCAAGCCCATGCTGCTCGACCTCCCGGCCAGCGCGCCGGTCGAGAAGGTCAAGGAGCGCCTGAAGGAGCTGCACGAGCAGTACCGCAAGGACTACACGGCTTACTACGACAAGCACGCCACGGCGGATTCCCCTGCCATGCGCGGCGCCGACCCGCTCATCGTGCTCGTGCCGGGCGTGGGCATGTTCAGCTACGGCGCCAACAAGCAGACCGCCCGGGTCGCGGGCGAGTTCTACGTCAACGCGATCAACGTCATGCGCGGCGCCGAGGCGATCTCGACCTACAGCCCCATCAGCGACGTCGAGAAGTTCCGCATCGAGTACTGGGCCCTCGAAGAGGCCAAGCTGGCACGGATGCCCCGGCCCAAGTCGCACGCGACCCGCATCGCCCTCGTGACCGGCGCCGCCTCCGGCATCGGCAAGGCGATCGCCACGCGCCTCGCCGCCGACGGAGCGTGCGTCGTCATCGCCGACCTCGAGCTCGCCAAGGCGCAGGCCGCTGCGGCCGAGATCGGCAACACCGACGTGGCGATCGGCCTGCAGGTGAACGTGACCGACTCGGCCGCCATCGAGCAGATGGTGCAGGACGCGCTGCTCGCGTTCGGCGGCATCGACATCGTCGTCAACAACGCGGGCGTCTCGCTCTCCAAGCCGCTGCTCGAGACCACCGAGCGCGACTGGGACTTCCAGCACGACATCATGGCGAAGGGCTCGTTCCTGGTCTCCAAGGCGACCGCGCCCGCCCTCATCGAGCAGGGCATGGGCGGCGACGTGATCTACATCTCGTCGAAGAACTCGGTGTTCGCCGGCCCGAACAACATCGCGTACTCCGCGACGAAGGCCGATCAGGCGCACCAGGTGCGACTGCTGGCCGTCGAGCTCGGCGAGCACGGCATCAAGGTCAACGGCATCAACCCCGACGGGGTCGTGCGCGGGTCGGGCATCTTCGCCGCCGGCTGGGGCGCCAACCGCGCCAAGACCTATGGCATCGAGGAGGAGGACCTGGGCAAGTTCTACGCCCAGCGCACCATCCTCAAGCGGGAGGTGCTGCCCGAGAACGTCGCGAACGCCGTTTCGGTGCTCACGGGGCCGGATCTCTCGCACACCACCGGCCTCCACATCCCCGTGGACGCCGGAGTCGCCGCCGCGTTCCTAAGGTAGGAGCATGACTGCCGTAGCCGCCATCGACCTCGGTGCGACAAGCGGCCGAGTGATGCTCGGCCACGTCGGTCACAACGAGCTGAGCGTGCGACCCGTCGCGCGCTTCCCCAACACGCCCGTGCGCACCATCGACGGCCTGCACTGGAACATCCTCGAGCTCTACCGCAACGTCGTCGCCGGGCTCGGCGCCGCGGTGCGGGAGGAGCCGTCGATCTCCAGCGCGGCGGTGGACTCGTGGGCCGTCGACTACGCCCTCATGCGCGGTGGCCGGATGCTCGGCACCCCGTACCACTACCGCGACGAGCGCAACCTGCCTGCCGTCGAGGCCACGCACGCCCTCGTGGGCCCGGCGGACCTCTACGCGGCGAACGGCTTGCAGTTCCTCTCGTTCAACACCCTGTACCAGCTCGCGGCCGACCGTGAGGCGGGCACACTCGACCTCGCCGAGGGCTTCCTGCTGATCCCCGACCTCATCAACTACTGGCTCACCGGCCAGCAGTTCGCCGAGCAGACCAACGCCTCGACGACGGGACTGATGTCGATCACCTCCGGCGAGTGGGACCACGCCCTCATCGGCAGGCTCGGGCTTCCCCGCGCCGTGCTGCCCGAGCTCGTCGCGCCCGGCACGCCGCTCGGATCGCTGCGCCCGGAGGTCGACGTCGACAGCGCCATGGTCGTGACCACCGTCGGATCCCACGACACGGCGTCGGCGGTCGTCGCCGTGCCCGCGACGAACCCCGACTTCGCCTACATCTCCTGCGGCACCTGGGGCCTCGTGGGGGTCGAGCTCGAGCATCCGGTACTCACCGAGGCCTCGCGCGCGGCGAACTTCACCAACGAGGGCGGCGTCGACGGCCGCGTGCGGTTCCTGCACAACGTCATGGGCCTCTGGATCCTGAGCGAGTCGGTGCGCGACTGGCAGCGCACCGACCCCTCCGTCGAACTGCCGGGCCTGCTCGCCGCGGCCTCCGCCCTCACCACACCGGTCGCGGTCTTCGACGCCGACGACCCCACATTCCAGGCTCCGGGCGAGATGCCTGCACGCATAGCGGAGTGGTGCCGCGACCATGGCGTGCAGGCCCCCCGGAGCCCGGTCGAGTTCGTCCGGAGCATCATCGAGAGCCTGGCCGTCGCGTTCGTCGACTCGGTGCGCACGGCCGCCGAGCTGTCGGGCAAGACCGTCTCGGTCATCCACATCGTGGGTGGCGGATCGCAGAACGAGCTGCTCTGCCAGCTCATCGCCGACCGCTCCGGGATGCCCGTGCTCGCCGGTCCCGTTGAGGCGACCGCCATCGGCAACGTGCTCGTGCAGGCCCGCGCGCACGGCCTCGTCGACGGATCGCTGGAGGCGCTGCGCGGTCTCGTCGCCGCGGCCTTCTCACCGCGGCAGTACCTCCCCACCACGCGCTAGTCGAACGACTCAGCTCCCGCTCCTCGGTCGAGAGTGCGCACACGCGCCCTGCGCCTGCACGGTGACCCATCGACGCTGCACTCTCACGGAGGGCGCGGAAGAACGGCGTTCTAGATTGTATAACAATCTGCTATGTTGTTTGACAATCATGAGCCTCGACAGTGCTGCCGTGCGTCCCGACGCGATCGCAGAACAACTGCGCGCCGACATCATCGCGCAGCGCGACCAGCCCGGTTCGACGATCACGGAGTCCGCGGTAGCTGTGCGCTTCGGTGTCGCCCGCCCGACCGCGCGGCTCGCCATCGAACGGCTCGTCGCCGAGGGGATCCTGCGGCGCGAGGCGCACCAGGCTGCGCGGGTGCCGGTGCTCGGCCGCGACGACATCATCGACCTCTTCGAGGCGCGCGCCATCATCGAGTCGGCTGCTGTTGCGGCGCTCACCACCGTGCCCGTCACCGCCCGCGGGTCGGGGGACTCGGCCGCCGACGACATTGCGTTCCATCGGGCGCTCGTCGCGGGCCAGTCCAGTCCGCGGCTGACACGGATGCACAACCTCCTGCTCGGCGAGATCGAGCTGTGCATCGGGCAAGTGCACGCCGAGCACCTCGTCTCCGCTTCAGACATGGCGGCGCAGCACCAGCGCATACTCGACGCGCTCACCGCCGGCGACCCCGCCTCCGCCGCCCGACTCACACGCGAGCACATCGAGTACGCGCGCGACGCCCTCCTCGAAAGGACCACCCGTGGTTAAGCGCCAGTTCCCCAACCCCGTCGAGCTCGCCAAGCTGATGAAGTTCAAGGCACCGCAGCTCGACGGCAAGAAACGCCGCCTCGACTCGGCGCTGACCATCTACGACCTGCGCGATATCGCCAAGCGCCGCACCCCCAAGGCCGCATTCGACTATACGGACGGCTCGGCCGAGGGCGAGCTCTCGCTCTCCCGTGCGCGGCAGGCATTCGAGGACATCGAGTTCCACCCGTCGATCCTGCGCGACGTCTCGAAGCTCGACACGACCACGACAGTGCTCGGCGGCACGTCGGCCATGCCCTTCGGCATCGCGCCGACCGGATTCACCCGCCTCATGCAGACCGAGGGCGAGACCGCCGGCGCCGGGGCGGCGGGGGCGGCGGGCATCCCGTTCACGCTCTCGACCCTGGGCACGACGACCATCGAGAACGTGAAGGCTGCCAACCCCGAGGGCCGCAACTGGTTCCAGCTGTACGTGATGCGGCAGCGCGAGATCTCGTACGGCCTCGTCGAGCGCGCCGCGGCCGCCGGATTCGACACCCTCATGTTCACCGTCGACACCCCGGTCGCCGGCGCTCGCCTGCGCGACAAGCGCAACGGCTTCTCGATCCCGCCGCAGCTCACGCTCGGCACGATCATCAACGCCATCCCGCGACCGTGGTGGTGGTGGGACTTCCTCACCACTCCCCCGCTCGAGTTCGCCTCCCTCGCCACCACCGGCGGCACCGTGGGCGAGCTGCTCGACTCGGCGATGGACCCGTCGATCAACTTCGACGACCTGAAGATCATCCGCGCCATGTGGCCCGGCAAGATCGTCATCAAGGGCGTGCAGAACGTCGAGGACTCGAAGCGCCTCGCCGACCTGGGCGTCGACGGCATCCTGCTCTCCAACCACGGCGGCCGACAGCTCGACCGCGCGCCCATCCCGTTCCACCTGCTCCCCGAGGTCGTGCGCGAGGTCGGCAACGACACCGAGGTGTGGGTCGACACCGGCATCATGAACGGCGCAGACATCGTGGCGTCGATTGCGCTCGGTGCGAAGTTCACCCTCATCGGCCGCGCCTACCTCTACGGCCTCATGGCGGGCGGGCGCGCCGGAGTGGACCGCACGATCCAGATCCTCTCCGACCAGATCGTGCGCACCATGAAGCTGCTGGAGGTCGCGAACATCGCCGAGCTCGAGCCCCGGCACGTTACCCAGCTGCAGCGGCTGGCGCCGCGCGCGGTGCCAGCGTCGTTCGAGGCGCCCGTGAAGCGTGCACGCAGCGCAAGCTGAATGCACAGCCCCTGTACTGGGTGTTCTCGCTGCCGACCTCGTGGGTGAGGATCGTTCTACAGCACACCGGGGAGAAGCCTTGTTATCTATCGCGTACGTGAGCGCGGCAACGCGCGAGATGTCTGACGACGACATCGCGCAGATCCTGACGACGTCGCGCGCGAACAACGTGCGCGACGGCCTCACGGGCGCGTTGCTGTACCACCGGGGCAGGTTCATCCAGGTGCTCGAGGGGCCGGACGACGCCGTGCTCCGCCGGCTCGCCATCATCGACGGCGACGAGCGGCACGCCGGCGTGCAGAAGCTCAGCGAGAAGCAGATCGGTGCGCGCCAATTCCCCGAGTGGACAATGGGGTTCCAGACGCTCTCCGACAGCGCGACGAAGCAGCTCGACGGCTTCAACGACTTCTTCGGCGCTCGCACCGGTCGCGCCCGCATCGAGCACGCCGAGAACGAAGCGCAGCAGTTCCTCGAGTGGTTGCGCGAGTACTGGTTCGCCGCCTGAGGCTACAGCAGTGCCCGCGCGACGGGCAGGGCGAGCAGCACCGTCGGCACCGCGAGTAGGAGCACGGCAGCGGCCACCACGAGGGACTCCACGGCGCGCGGCAGCGGCGCGCGCCCGAGCCGGGCCAGTCGCGCCCCGAGCTCGGTGACGGATGCCTCGCCACCCCACTCCGCGGCCTCGGGTTCGGCGAGCGGACGATCCTGTCCGGCCCCGACGAGCACGATCGCGCGCGCGAGCACGCCGTCCGGGACTGCGCGGCGCGCGGTGTCGTCGGCGAGCATCTCCACGAGCATCCCCACCTCGCGCTGGGCGCGGAACGCGATGGGGAACCACGGCAGCGACGCGTACCAGGCGCGGAACGCGACGAGCACGACGTCGTGCCGCTGGGTGACGTGCGCCTTCTCGTGCTCGACGACGGCCCGCAATTCGCCCTCGTCCAGCAGGTCGAGCAGGCCGGCGGAGACGACCGTGATCGAACTGAGCGCGCCGGGCAGGCAGTAGGCGACCGGTGCGGGGCTGTCGATGAGGCGCGCCCCCGACTCGTGGGGTGAGCTGAGCAGCCGCACGAGTTGCTCGTGCCGACGGCGCTGCCGTTCGGAGCGCACGACCGTGAGCACGAGGTTGAGCACGAGGTGGCCGGTGAGGAGGGCCGCGCCGCAGAGCGCGAGGGCGTTCCACGACTCGATCCGGTCGACCTCGCCGGTGACGAGGTTGCGCGTGGCCGTGAGCAGGTCGGGGCCGAACGGCGCGAGGCCGAAGGTCAGCAGGGCGCCGATCATCGACAGCCCTCCCGCGATCGCAATGGCCTGCCACAGCACGAGGGCGGCCGCGGGCGAGCGGGCGGGCCATCCGGCGCGCGCCAGGAGGAGGGGAACGGGCCACGCGAGCGCGACCGCGAGGGCCGCGAGCGCGAGCGGGGCGATCACTGCCCGAGGAGTCGGCGGAGGGTAGCGGCTTCCTCGGGGCTGACCTGGCCGACGAAGCGCTCCAGAACCGCCGTGCGGTCGGATGCCCCGCCCAGCACCTCGTGCATGAGGTCGGCCATGTGCTCCTCGCGGGTTGCCGCCGCGCTGTACCGGTGCGGACGCGCATCCCTCGACCGCGTCACGAAACCCTTGTTCTCGAGGCGGGAGAGCACCGTGAGGATCGTCGTCGACGCCAGCTTCCGGTCGGCGAGCTCCTCCTGCAGGTCATAGGCCGAGAGGTTGTCGTCGGTCGCCCACAGGAGCTCCATGATCGATCGCTCGAGCTCGCCCAGGGTTGCCATGCCGACCATTCTACGCACAGTAGAAATAATTTCTACCCGGGTGTAGAACTAATTCTACAAGCAGTAGAAATCGAAGCGGGACGTTGGTCCCTACCGGTGCCACAGCCGGCACGGGAGTCTTGTCCCGGCACTCGCCAGTCCCATGCCCATAAGGAGAACCGTGGACCCGCTCGACATCGCCCGCTGGCAATTCGGAATCACGACGGTGTACCACTTCGTCATGGTGCCGCTCACCCTGGGCCTCGGCCCGATGGTCGCCATCATGCAGACCATGTGGGTGCGCACCGGCAACGAGCGGTACCTGCGCATGACCAAGTTCTGGGGCAAGCTCTACCTGATCAACTTCATCGTCGGTGTCGTCACCGGCCTCGTGCAGGAATTCCAGTTCGGCATGGCGTGGAGCGAGTACGCCCGCTACGTCGGCGACGTCTTCGGCGCCCCGCTGGCCATGGAGGGGCTGCTCGCCTTCTTCTTCGAGTCGACGTTCCTCGGCCTGTGGATCTTCGGCTGGAACCGGCTGCCCAAGAAGCTGCACCTCGCGACCCTGTGGATCGCCGTGCTCGGCAGCATCGTGAGCGCGTTCTTCATCATCGTCGCCAACTCGTGGATGCAGCACCCGGTAGGCGTCGAGCTCGTCGACGGCCGCCCCGTGCTCACCGACATCTGGGCGGTGCTCACGAACAACACGGCGCTCACCGCCTACTCGCACACCATCATGGGCGCCCTCGCGGTCGGCGCGGCCTTCCTCGTCGGCATCTCGTGGTACCAGCTCTGGCAGCGCCGGCGCGACGGCATCGACACCGTGGATGCCACGGGCCGCGTGGTCGTCGGCGAGAACCTCGCCATCCCGGGCCGCGACCGCGTCGACCACTCGGTGTGGATCCGCAGCCTGCGCATCGGCGCCGTCGTCGCCATCGTCGGCTTCGGCGGGGTGGCACTCACGGGTGAC
>CAIXMB010000108.1 GCA_903920435.1 uncultured Actinomycetes bacterium | reverse complement strand
CCGGGGATCTTGCCGGCTGCATACGAACGCTCTTCGACGTCGATGGTGAGCGGAAAGAAGTCGAAGTTGTCTTTCGGGTGCTTCGAGACGCTCGTCGCGCTCAGCAGCATGGTTTCTTCATCGAGGTAGGCGGCGACGGCACCCTGTGCCTGCTGCGCGAGGCGACCGGTCTCGAAACGGACCGTGCGCTTGCCGAACTTGCCGTTATCGAGAACGGCTTCGGCGAATTTGATTTCTGGACCCTCCAAGGGGCTTTCTCCTTTGTTTTACGTCGTCGTCCCGTGTGGACGGCGACACTTCACGGAGCAGGAGCGGGCAGAAAGGGGCGCGTTCGTAACGCGCTTTGGCACTGCATCCGAGTGCGGACGCTGCTCTGGTCAACAGTAGAAAAGCTCCGAACCACTCGGAAATTCACCACCGGTGACCAGCTTCTTGCCAGCCTGCTCACTGACAGGCTACCAGTACGGCCTGTTTTCGGCCTACGAGCGGCTCGCCGCGGAGTGTCAGCCCACGCCCAGTTGATCCACGGTCGGCCGGTACGTCTGGCCGATGGGCGGCGGCGGGCAGCGCAGGTCGATGCGGGCCCACTCCCCCTCGTCGTGCGGGACGGGCTGGATGTCGAAGTACGGCCACCAGTCCGAGTGGTACGAGTCGCGGGCGTCGAAGTCACCGGTGCGGTTCTCGATGACGTAGCCCAGCGACTGGAGGCAGGGCACCAGGCGCTTCTGGTTGTACGACCAGATCCAGGCCCGCTGGGCGTCGCTCAGCATGCCGAAATCCTCCGGGTCGGAGAGGTCGTAGGGAAACCTCAGGCTGCAGACGAACATCGCCCGGTTGAGCAGCTCGTTGGTCGCGGCGTCGACCTTCGTCATGTTCCACGAGCCGTCGGCGGCCACCGCCAGCCCGTCGATCTCGGCCGAGATGAGGCAGTCGTTGATCGCCGTGCCCGGATCGCGCGGGTCGAGGTAGGCGACCACGCGCGCCGTCGGCATCGGCTCGTCGGGGAACATGCTGTTCCACCACGCCGCGTTCTGCTGGTCGATGAGCTCCTCCGCCTCGGCCTTCGTGAGCGGCGCGGGCAGTTCTGGCGCGGCCGTGCAGCCCGCGAGCAGCGCCACGGATGCCGCGAGCGCGACGAGGGCGCGAGCGCGGGTCATCCGTGCACCGGCGGGCCGAACAGGCGGTACGCCGCGTCGGTGAGCGGAGGGCAGCGGGAGTTGATGATCGACCACTCGAGGGCCGTCCGTTGCACGGGGGCGCCATCGACGTCGAGGTACGGCGTCCAGAGGATTCCCGCGCGCAGCCTGCCCACGTACGCGAGGCGGTCGGGCGGCGGTGCGCCCTCGATGCCGAACAGCCGCAGGCACGGTACCAGCCGCTCCGTCGAGTAGTCGTAGAGGTAGAGCGCCTGCTCGTCGCTCAGGTAGCCCTGAGTGCGCGGGTCGACGGGGTACTGCGCGAGGCAGGTCGCCTGGGCGAGCGAGCTGTCGGCGGGCGAGAGCGCGCCGTTGCTGTCGACCGCGAAGCCGCCGCTGATCTCCCGGGCGGGCAGCCCGGCCGCGAGGAGGCACGTGACCTGGCGCGAGGCCCACGTGCTGGGGCTCACCAGTTCCACGGGCGCGACGTCGGGGAAGGCGACGCCGTCGTTGTAGCTCGACAGCGACCAGAGATCGGCCTGCTGCTGCGCTGCCACGGCGCGAGCCTCGGCATCCGTCACGCCCGCCGGCGCCGGCGTGGGTGCGGTGCAGCCCGCGAGGAGCAGTACCACCGCGCCGACCAGCGGCGCCCTAGCCAGCGGAGCCCTAGCCATCATTGGGCCGGTTCAGCGGGCCGACCGGCGACGGCGGGCAGCGCAGGTCGATGCGCTCCCAGTCGCTGCCCGCGGGGGTCGGGTACATCTCGTAGTACGGTGCCCACGAGTCATCGACAGCCGGCACGTACGCGGTGTTGCGGTTGGCGACGGAGTAGCCGAGCAGTTGCAGGCAGGGCACGAGCCGCTCCCGCTCGTAGTCGTAGATCCACTCGCGCTGCTCGTCGCTCAGGAAGATCTCGTCGTCGAACGACAGCGGGTACTGCTGGGCGCACACGTAGTAGGTGCGATTGACCTCGTCGGCGGCATCCGGGTCGCTGCCGAGGTAGATCCACGACTCGTCGGGCCCGAACAGCAGTCCCTCGATGTCTGCCGCCTTGAGGCAGCCGACGATCTTGGCGGCGGCCTCGTCGCGCGGGAGGTACGCGAGCGGGTCGACGGCGGGTTGCGGTTCCGACGGGAACATCGCCTCCCACCACTGCTGGGCCGTGCTGGCCATGCGGCCCTTGACCTCGGCCGGGCTGAGCGGCGCGGGCATGGCGGGCGCCGTCGCGCAGCCCCCGAGCAGCAGCACGGATGCCGCGAGCGCGGGCCACGCGAACCGGACTGCCATACGGCAATCCTGCCTCCGCTCCTGTTCAGCCGCTAGCGCGGCACCGGCACCGGCCCCGTCGAATCGCGCAGCAGCACGGTGGTGTGCAGCCGCTGCTGGTGCTCGCGCGACGTGTCCTCGGCCGAGATCGCCTCGACCAGGAACTCCGCCGCGAGCCGCCCTTTGCTCTCGATGGGCTGCCGCACGGTCGTGAGGCTGGGCATGGCCCAGCCCGCCTCCGCAAGGTCGTCGAACCCGCTCACCGAGACCTCGCCCGGCACGGAGACCCCGGCATCGCGTGCCGCGTCGAGCACCCCGAGCGCGATGATGTCGCTGAACGAGACGATCGCGGTGGGCCGCTCGTCGCGTGCCCAGAGATCGTGGAAGCCCCGGACGCCGCCCTGCCGCGTGCACGGCACCTCGAGCACCGAGATGCCGTCGCTCTCCGGCGCGAGCCCGTACGCGTCGAGCGCAGCGATCGCGCCCTGCATGCGGCGCAGTACCGGGCCGCGCCAGTTGCGGTACCCGCCCTCGATGCCGGTCTCGAACGCGAGGATGGCGATGCGCCGGTGCCCGAGGTCGAGCAGGTGCCGCACGAGCTGCTCGATGCCCTCGCTGTCGTCGATCTCCACCGAGGGGACGCCGTCGTGCAACTCGCTGTCGACGAGCACGAACGGGATGCCGCGCTGGCGCAGCGCGCTCACCTCGCCGCGGTCGTACTCGAGGCCGCTCACGATGAACCCGTCGACGGCGGCGTACGGGATCGTCTTGAGCATCGAGCCGCGCAGCGGCGGCGCGAGGAGGAGGGTGTAGCCCTCGCGCTGGCACGTCTGGCCGATCCCCTGCAGGAACTGCGAGTAGTACGGGTTCTCGAGCACCTTGTCGAGCTGTTGCGGAAGCAGCAGGCCCAGGCTGTTCGTGCGGCGGGTGCGGAGCATCCGTGCCGCCGGGTCTTGCGAGTAACCCAACTCGGCAGCCGTCGCCATGATGAGCTTGAGCGTCGCTTCGGAGAGCCTGGCGTTGTCGTTGAACGCCATCGACACGGCGGTCTTCGAGACCTGGGCCTTGTCGGCGACGTCCTGCATGGTCACGCGACGGGGTTTCATTGCGCCTCCTCGGCAAGTATGACGGTGTACTCGGCGGTGCCGCGGTCGACGACGAGGGAGACCGTCGTGCCGCCGACGGTGCGGTCGAGTCGCACGACGTCGTCCGACAGCGCGACGACGTGCTGGGCTCCGCGCGTGAAGGCCGGGTGCGACCTGCGCACGGCGATGAGCTCGCGGATGCTCGCGAGCAGCTCGCTGTTCCACTCGGCCTCGTCCCACGGCATCGTGCCGCGGCATCCGGGGTCGTTGTCGCCCTCGAGGCCGATCTCGTCGCCGTAGTAGATCATGGGCGCACCCTCCGCCAGCAGAAGGAGCGCGTAGGACTGCCGCAGGGCGGAGAGGTCTCCCCCGTGGCGAGTGACCAGGCGCTCGGTGTCGTGGCTACCGAGAAGGTTGAGCATCGCGGGGCGGGAGCCTTCAGGTACGCGCGCGGTGAGCTCGTTCATCCCCTCGGCGAACTGGGTGCCCGTGATCGTGCGGTCGGCGATGAAGCCGAGCACCAGGTCGCGCAGCGTGTAGTTCATGGTGCCGTCGGCCAGGTCGCCCTGCAGCCACTGCTCGGGCGCGCGCCACTCCTCGGCGACGATGTACAGGTCGTCGTCGATGCCCTTCACCACGTCGCGGAAGCCGCGCCAGAAGTTGTCGTTGATGAAGTACGGCACGTCGAGCCGCCAGCCGTCGATGCCCTGCTCCACCCAGTAGCGCGCAACTTTGTAGTGGTGATCGCGCACCTCGGGGTTGTAGGCGTTCCACTTGGGCAGGTAGTAGCAGCCCGAGCACGTGCGGTAGTTCGGCTCCGGGTGCGGCCGCACTGGGAAGTTCTCGACCGAGAACCAGTTCACGTAGGGCGAGGCCTCCTCCAGCTCGACGACGTCGCGGAACGCCCAGTGCCCGTCGCCGCAGTGGTTGAGCACGGCGTCGAGCACGACCCGGATGCCCCGGGCATGGGCCGCATCCAGGAACGTCCTGAACGTGCCGAGGTCACCCAGCCGGTGGTCGATCGCGAAGTAGTCCTTCGCGTCGTACCGGTGGTTGGTATCGGCCTCGAAGATGGGTGTGAGGTAGATCGCGTTCGCGCCGAGCGACTCGATGTGGTCGAGGTGCTGCGTGATGCCGGCGAGGTCGCCGCCGAAGAAGTTGTCGCGCGTGGGCTCGGCACCCCACGGTTCGACGCCGGGCGGGTCGAGGCTCGGGTCTCCGTTCGCGAAGCGCTCGGGGAAGATCTGGTAGAACACCGCGTCGGCGAGCCAGTCAGGGGTGTGGGGCATGGGTCAGTCTTTCAATCCGCTCGCTGCGATGCCCCTGATCAGGGCGCGCTGGAAGAACATGAACACGATGATGCTGGGCACGGTGGCCGTGAGGGTGCCCGCCATGAGGTAGTTCCACGACGTGCCGTACCGGCCCTGGAATGCGGAGAGCCCGATCTGGATGGTCCGCAGCTCGTCGGAGTTGGTCACGAGCAGCGGCCAGAGGAAGTCGTTCCAGGCGAAGAGGAAGCTGAAGATCCCGAGGGTCGCGAAGGCGGGCAGCGCAAGCGGCACCATGATGCGGAAGAAGATGCCGACGCGGCTGCAGCCGTCGATGCGCGCCGCGTCTTCGAGCTCGGACGGGATCGACGCGAAGTACTGCCGCAGCAGGATGATGCCGAACACGTCGGCCAGCCGCGGCACGATGAGCCCCCAATAGGTATCGATCCACCCGAACGAGGCCACGAGCGAGTAGGCGGGGATGATCGTCACGAACGTGGGGATCATCAGTGCGGCGAGGAGCACCACGAAGATCGCGTTCTTGAGGGGGAACCGCAACCGCGCGAACGCGTAGGCCGCGAACGCGTCGAGCACGAGGTGGCCGCCCACGATTCCCGCCGCCATGATGAGGCTGTTGAGGTAGTACTGACCGAAGGGCGCGGCCTCCCACGCCACGGCGTAGTTCTCCCAGTGCCAGGACGTCGGCAGGATGGATCCGTTGGAGTAGGTCTCGGCGCGCGACTGCAGCGACGTCGTGAACATCCACAGGAAGGGCATGACGACGAATGCGGCGCCGACGATCAGCACGGCGTGCCGCCCGAGGGCGGTGGCGGTCGAGCGCTTCATCGCAGTGACGACCTTCCCGAACCCGACGCCCGCCAATTGACGAGGGTCACCCCGAGCACGAGGAACAGGGTCACGAAGGCGATCGCGGTGCCGTAGCCGAAGTCGCTCAGGCGGAACGCCTCGCGGTACATGATCATGCCGAGCACCTCGGTGCCGCCCTGCGGTCCGCCGCCGGTGAGCACGTAGACGAGATCGAACGACTGGAAGCTCGTGATGAGTGCCTGCACGATCACGAAGAAGGTCATGGGCTTGAGCAGCGGCACCGTCATGTACCGCACGCGCTGCGCGAAGGACGCGCCATCGATCTGCGCTGCCTCGAACACGCCCTCGGGCAGCGCCTGCAGCGCGGTCAGGTAGAGGATCGCGTTGAAGCCGACGTTCTTCCACACCGTGAGCAGCGTGAGAGCGCCGAGGGCGAGCCACCGGTCCTGAAGCCAGTCGGGACCCTGGATGCCCACGCCCTCGAGCACGGTGTTCACGAACCCCGACGGGTCGAGCATGTAGCGCCAGACGATCGCCGCGGCGACCGACGAGGTGACCGCGGGCAGGAAGTACACCCCGCGGTAGAAGCCCCTGCCCCGCAGCGGCGCGTCGAGCAGGAGAGCCACGACCAGGCCGGATGCCACGCTCAGCAGGCACACGCCGGCGGCGTAGATGCACGTGACGAGCAGGGAGTTCCAGAACTCCGGGTCCTGGGCCAGGCGGGCGTAGTTGTCGAGGCCGATGAACTCCTTGACGGGCGAGAAGCCGTTCCAGGAGGTGAGGCTGATGTACCCGGCCGAGATGATCGGGTAGATGACGAACACCCCCAGCACCACGAGTGCCGGCAGCAGGAACGCTGCCGCGGTGAGTATCTCCCCGCGCTCGTATCGTGCGCGCGGGGCACCGCCCCGACCGCGGAAGCGGTCGGGGCGGACCCGTGATGCGAGTTGCGTCAAGTGCTGCTATCCCTTGGCGATGACGTCGTTGACGGCCTTCTCGGCGTTGTCGAGGGCCTCGTCGACCGTGACGTCGCCCGTGAGCGCCTTCTCGATCTCCTTGGCGAACGCGAGCGAGATCGCCGGGTAGAGCGGCGTGTTGGGGCGGGCGTGCGCATCGGCCATCTGCTCCACGTAGGGGCGCAGGCGCGGCTGGTTGTCGTCGACCCAGGTGAGGTACTCGTCACTCGTCGCGATGGAGTTGGTGACCGGGAGCATGCCGGTCGCCTCGCTCCACGAGAGCACCTGCTCGGGCTCGAGGAACCACGCGAGGAAGTCGGCCGCGGCCTTCGTCGTCTCGGGGCTGTTGTCGAACACCATGGCCTGCTCGCCACCGAGGTTGGTGGTCGGAGTGCCGTCCTCCGGGTACGGCGCCGGTCCGACGCCGATGTCGAAGGGCTGTTCGGGGTCCCAGATGCCGACCATCCACGAGCCGTCGGTCGCCGAGGCCACCTCGCTCTTGCCGAGCTCGCCCCACGCGCCGACCTTGCTCAGGCCGGAGTCGATGAGGTCCTTCCAGTAGCCGAGCGCCTCCTTGCCGGCATCCGTGTTGAACGCGGCCGCGCTGTTATCGGCGGTGAGGAACTCGCCGCCGGCCTGCCAGAGGTTCACCTGGAAGTTCCAGGTGAGTCCCTCGCCGTTGTCGCCGGCCTGCGTGAACAGCTCGTAGGCGGGCTTGCCGGTCGCGGCGAGGATCTTCTGGCCGTCGGCCTTCAGCTCCTCCCACGTCGCGGGCGGCTCCTCGGGGTTGAGCCCCGCCGCCTCGAACAGGGTCTTGTTGTAGATGTAGCCCAGGTTGTTCGCCGACACCGGAACGGATACCTGCTTGCCGTCGATGGTGCCGAACGAGGTGAGTGCCGGGTTGATGTCGGAGAGCACGTCGGAGGGCAGGAGCGGCGCCAGGTCGGCGAGCGAGCCGATCTCGTTGATCTGCGGCACCCACACGAGGTCGCCGATGGCGATGTCGGGCAGGGTCTTCGACGTCGCCGACGCGCGCAGCTTCGTGAGGAAGTCGGCGTTGGGCACGTTCGAGGTCTTGATCACGACCCCGTCGTGCGTGGAGTTGTAGTCGTCGACCATGGCGTCGAAGGTGTCGGCGTTCGTGCCGTCCCAGTAGTGCCAGACGGTCACCTCGACGGTGTCGCCGCCGGCGGATCCGCCTGCCGCGCAGCCCGTCAGGGCGAGCGTGGCCGCGGCGCCGAGGGCCGCGAGCTTAGCTAACGTGCGGTGCATCATTGCTCCTCATGTGTGTGATTGTAGGGAGGGTGAGTGCCGCCTCAAGCCATGCGGCACTGTTCGCGGGAACGACGAGGTCGTCGCCCCCGAGATCGGTGGGGTGCGAGGTGGTGAGGGCGGCGGCCGCCCATCCCCGCATCGTGTGCGGCTCGTCGCCGAAGTTGACCACGCACACTCCGTTGCCGCGCCGGAAGGCCAGCACGGTGGGCGCTCCGGTCTCGAGCCACTCGAGGGTGTCACCGCTGAAGACGCCGCGGCGCGACCGGATGACCCGCGAGTACAGGTCGAGGGTCGAGCCGTCGTGGCCCTGGGTGTCGGCCGCGAACCCCGCGAACCACTCGGGCTGGGGCAGCCACGGCGCCGACGTGGAGTTCGGCGGCGAGAAGCCGAAGGAGGGCTGGTTCGCCGCCCACGGCAGCGGAACGCGGCATCCGTCACGTCCGAGTTCCGCTCCACCCGACCGGTGCCAGATGGGGTCCTGGCGCGCGTCGTCGGGCAGGTCGAGAACTTCGGGAAGGCCGAGCTCCTCGCCCTGGTAGAGATAGGTAGCGCCCGGGAGGGCGAGCTGCAGCATGATGGCCGCACGAGCTCGGCGCACCCCGAGCTCGTGGTCGGCGGTGCCGCGG
>CAIXMB010000107.1 GCA_903920435.1 uncultured Actinomycetes bacterium | reverse complement strand
GGTGTTGAGAGCGACCTTGACGTCCTGCGAGGTGCGCAGGTCCTCCCGCAGCCAGGCCTGGTCGCTCTCCTCGATCGTGTTGCCGTGGTCGCGCAGCTGGTCGGCGAGCTGGCGCGCCAGTGCGGCGAGCGCGGCCTTGTTGAACGACACGCGCGCGACGTTGTGCGGCTTCTTGGAGTCCCACGCGCGCTGCATCGCCGAATGGATGAGCTGGGGCTGCACGGTGAGCAGCTCGCCGTTGACGTCGACGACCTGCGGCTCGCGCGGTACCACCTGCCGCGACCGCACCGCCCGCGCGAGCAGTTGGGCCATCTCGAGCGAGCCCTTGAGCGCAGCGACCTCGGGCGCGTCCTCGCGCGAGACATCCGTGCCCGGGAATAGCTGGCCCACGCTGGCGAGCACGACACCGGTCTCGCCGAGCGAGGGCAGCACCGCCTCGATGTACTGCAGGAAGCTGCGCGACGGCCCCACGATGAGCACACCGGATGCCGCGAGCCGCTCCCGGTGCGAATACAGGAGGTAGGCCGCCCGGTGCAGGGCGACCGCCGTCTTGCCGGTTCCGGGCCCGCCCTGCACGACGAGGGTGCCACGGAGCTCGGAGCGGATGATCGCATCCTGCTCGGCTTGGATCGTCGCGACGATGTCGCCCATGCGGCCGGTGCGCTGCGAGCTGAGGGTCGCCATGAGAGCAGCCTCGCCCTGCAGCGACTCGACATCCTCGGTGAGGAGGGCCTCGTCGAAGATCTCGTCGTCGATGCGGATGATCTCGCGCCCCTGGCTCTGCAGGTGACGGCGGGCGCGCGCGCCGAGCGGGGTCGCCGCCGTCGCCTGGTAGAACGCCCGCGCCTGGGGCACGCGCCAGTCGAGCAGGAGGGGCTGCTGGTCCTCATCGCGCAGGCCGATGCGGCCGATGTAGCGGTAGACGCTGTCGGCGTCGGTGGTGCCGAGCTCGAGCCGGCCGAACGCGAGGCGCTCGTCGATCTGGCGCAGCTGGGCGATGCGGTCCTCGTAGATACGCGCGAACGAGTCGCGCTCCGACCGGTTCTGGTGGGTGCCGCCCGGGTTCGAACGGCGCACCGCCTCGAGCTGGCGCTGCGCGTCGTCCCGCAGCTCATCCAGGCGCGAGTACAGACCGCCGACGTAGTCGCGCTCGCGCTCCAGTTCGGTAGCCATGCCGGGTCGGACCTCCCTGGAACTGCAGAAAACAGGACTGTCTATTCTACGGTGATGCCGAACCGGGTCTTGCGCCACCGGGCACCCGGTGGGAGTCTGGACGCAGTACAACTCATCGCCCAGAAGAGCCGGAGGCAATGCCCCGCCACTGGGCGATGAGTCTGTTAATGCTGACTCGTCGCCCCGCCTCGAGGACTCGATTAGTCGTGACAAGCTAGAGGCGTGATCCGCACCATCGACTACTCGGCCCTCACGCAGCCCGTGAACCCGGTGGAGGTGAAGGCGTTCCGCGAGTCGGTGCGCTCACGGCCCGAGTACTCGACGACCTCCGTGGTCGTGGCCGTCATCCTGGTCATCGTCGTGCTGTTCGTCGTCGGCACGATGTTCCTGAGCATCGTGGGCGTGTTCCTCTCCTGGATCGTGAGCGCGAGCGACGGCGTCGGCGCACTCGTCGCGGGCCTCGTGGTGCCCCTCCTGCTCATCGCGGGGTTCGTGGGCGTCGCGATCCTGGCGGTGCGGGCCACCCTGCGCGGCGGCAAGTGGCAGACCTGGTACCGGCTCGACCGGTTCGCGTCCGCCAACGGGCTCGTGTTCTCCCCCGTGAACGCCGACCCCCAGTACCCGGGCGCCATCTTCCAGCTGGGACGGGCACGGGCCGCCGTGGACCACCTGCGCTCGGCATCCGACCGCTTCCTCGACTACGGCAACTACCGGTACACGACGGGCAGCGGCAAGAATCAGACCACGCGCACCTGGGGCTTCCTGGCACTTCAGCTCGACCGCGCACTGCCGAACATGGTTCTCGACTCCAAGGGCAACAACGGCATCTTCGGCAGCAACCTGCCGGCCACCTTCTCCCAAGACCAGGTGCTCTCGCTCGAGGGCGACTTCGACAAGTACTTCACCCTGTACTGCCCGAGGGAGTACGAGCGCGACGCGCTCTACGTGTTCACCCCCGACCTCATGGCGCTGCTGATCGATAATGCCGCCCCCTTCGACATCGAGGTCGTGGACAAGTGGATGTTCGTGTACTCGTCGACGGCGCTCGACCTGCGCCAACCGGCCGTGCACCAGCGACTACTCGGCATCGTCGACACCGTCGGCGCCAAGACCCTCACCCAGACCGACCGCTACGTCGATGACCGGGTGGGCGACTTCACCGCCAACGTCGTGGCGCCGCAGGGCCAGCGCCTGCGCCGCGGCGTCTCGGTCGGGGCGATCATCGTCGTGGTGGCCTTCGCCCTGGTGTGGCTCTGGCCCTTCTTCGGCGGCGTGCTCGCCGCGCTCTTCGGCAACTGAGCCCCGTGACCGACGACACACCCCGGCGCGCCAGCGCGCTCATCGACACCACGCCGCTGCGCGAGAGCCCGGCGTTCGCGCGCCTCTGGCTGGGCACCGCCATCTCGGCGATCGGCGCGCAGCTCACGCTCGTCGCGATCGGCCTGCAGGTCTACGACATCACGAAGTCGACATTCGCGGTCGCCCTCGTCTCGGGCTTCGCGCTCGTGCCGATGATCGTCTTCGGCATCTACGCCGGGCTGCTCAACGACTACTTCAACCGCAGGACCGTGCTCATCTGGTCGGCGAGCATCTCGTGGGCGTGCAGCGCCGCCCTGGCCGTCCTGGCGTGGCTGGACGTGAGCACGGTGTGGCCGCTCTACGTGCTCGCCGTCATCGGAGCAGTGACCGCGAGCACCTCCGCGACGACGAGGTTCGCGATCATCCCCCGCCTCCTCCCGCCCCGCCTGCTTCCCGCGGGCTCGGCGCTCGGCGGCATCAGCTTCGGCGTCGCGCTGACCGTCGGCCCGGCGCTGGCGGGCGTGCTCGTCGCCGTGGTGGGCTTCGGCTGGACCTATACGGTCGACGTGCTGCTCTTCGTGGCGGGCTTCCTCGGCATCGTCACCCTGCCGGGTCTGCGCCCCGAGGGCACCACCACGCGACCCGGCTGGGCATCGCTCAAGGCGGGCTGGGACTTCCTGCGCACGGCACCCAACATCCGGTCGTCGTTCCTCGTCGACATCATCGCGATGACGTTCGGACGCCCGCAGGTGCTGTTCCCCGCGGTGGGTGCCATCGTGATCGGCGGCGGCTCGGTGACCGTCGGCGTGCTCGTCGCGGCGGGAGCGATCGGCGTCGTGCTCTCGAGCCTGTTCTCCGGCCGCGTCACGGGCTACCGCTGGCACGGCCGGGCGATCGGGTGGGCGATCGCGGTCTACGGCGCGTTCGTGGCGGGCATGGGCGCGGTGTTCGGCGTCATGGCCACGGGCTGGTTCGGGGCGGTGGGTGCCGACATCTCGCAGGCGAACGTGCCCGCCCTCGCGATCGCGGCCCTCATGTCGGCGGGCATGGGCGCCTCCGACAACGTGAGCACGATCTTCCGCATGACCATGATGCAGTCGGCGGTGCCCGACGATATGCGCGGCCGCATCCAGGGCGTCTTCACCGTCGTCGTGACGGGCGGACCGCGCCTCGGCGAGCTGTTCATCGGCGGGCTCGCGGGCCTGACGTCACTGTGGTTCCCGCCGGTGCTGGGCGGGCTCGCCATCATCGTGCTCATCGCGGTGGTGCTGCGCGTGCAGCGCAGCTTCCGCGAGTACGACGCCCTGGATCCGAAGCTCTAGACGGCGGCCGCCGGGCCGCCCGCCGGGCCGATGGCGGCGAGCTTGCCGCGCGACTCGACGATCGCCCCGAGCAGCGCCGCCTCGTCGGCCTGGGCGCCGATGCCGCCACGGCCCGTGATGATCCGCTGGCGCGCGAACGCCAGTCGCGTGGCATTCTGGATGTAGGCCCGCATCTCCTTGCGCTTGCCCGAGCGCCCGGCCCAGGCGATCGCCTGCCGGCGGCCGGCCGGAGTCGACAGGGAGGCGATCTCGTCCTGCGCGAACCAGCCCACCGCCGCGTACTCCGTGAGCCGGTCGTGCGTGAGCTTGGACTCCTGCCGGCGCAGGAAGAACACGATGCCCACACCGATCAGGAAGAGCGGCACCTGCACAGCGGCGTAGTAGCCGTAGAAGTCGCCCACGAAGAACAGCGAGCCGTTCCACAGCCCGTGCAGCAGCATGGCCGGGATGAGGCCCACGAGCCAGAGGCCGATCGCGGCGAGCGGGCTGCGGAAGCGGGTCGCGAAGCCGAGGGCGATACCGGTCGCCGCGGTGAACATGATGTGCGCGAACGGCGACATGATGCCGCGGATCACGAAGATCTCGAAGACACTGCTGTCCGCGATGGTGCCGGAGTCGAGCAGCTGGCCGCCGAAGTACAGGATGTTCTCGGTGAAGGCGAACCCGCCCGCGATCCAGGCGGCGTACACGACGCCGTCCACGGGACCGTCGAAGTACTTGCGCGCGGCGAAGAAGATCACGAGCAGGCCGAGCCCCTTGGCACTCTCCTCGACGAGCGGTGCCTGGATCGCAGCGCCCAGGAACTCGTAGGCGAAATTGTCGCCCTGCGAGAGCACCACGAGCAGCGGGTCGGCGCCGAAGCCGATCACGAGGGCGATGATGACGGCCACGACGGCGCCCCACATGAAGGCGAAGACGACGGCGAGGCGCGGCTCCGGCTCCCACCGGTCGATCCACCGCACGCCGAAGAACACGATGGCCAGCGGCACGAGGGCCATGACACCGCCGAGCGCGAACGCGTCGCCGCCGAGCGAGATCACGAGGTAGGCCAGCACGATGAGCGCGAGCACCGACAGCACCACGATCCCCACGATGCCGAGCACCCGGGCGGTGTTCTGCGGCCGCGCGGGCGCCGTGAGGCCCGGCTGCGCCGTGGCCTGGGCGTTCGCCGCGACATCCGCGGGGGCGACGGTCGGCTGGGGCTTCGGAGCATGGGCCGACGGCGTGAGGTCGGGCGTGGCCGACGTGGGATCTGTCGAGGTCATGCCTCCGACACTATCGGCAGGCTCAGTTCTGCTGCTCGCGGAGAATCTGCAGCGCGCGGGATACCCGCTCCCCCAGGCCTGCCACGGGCTTCTTCGAGATCTTCTCCGCCTCGGCGAGGAGGTGCACGGCCTCGGCCCGGTACGCGATCTGCGTGTCGCGCACCGCACTGAGCAGGGCGAGGGATGCCCGTGCACCGGCAATGGCGAGGATCGTGCTCAGCACCACGGCGACGACGGCCACGGCGATGGTCCACCCGCGACCGGAGTGCTCGGCCGCGGCCACCGAGGCGAGCACGAGCAGCAGCACGGCCGCCAGCGGCGGGAGCACGCGCTGCGGGCGCCGGACCGTGTACTTCAGCGGCGACGGCGGCGTGGGGTCGCGGTCGTCGTCGAGCGCGGAGAGCCGCGCGTGCATCTCGTCGAGGCGCTCCTGCTGCACGCGCGTGCCCGCGACATCGATGAGCTCGTCGCGCAGCGCGCGGTAGCTGTCGGTGGCGGTCTGCGTGACGGCGATCGTGATGGCGAGCCAGGCCGCCACGATGCCCGCGAGCATGACGATCGCCACGACCACCGCGGCGAGCGGGTCTCGGTCGTCGAACAGGAGGCGAGCCTCCCAGTCCAGCCCGATGCCGAGCCCGACGACCACGAGTGCGGCCAGCGGCACCACCCACGCGACGGGGTGCAGGCGCACGACGGTCCGCGTGCCCCGGGCGAGCAGCCGCGCGTCGAAGCGCGCGGTACCGAGGTCGGAGAGTTGGAGGGAGAGGGCAACCAGCCAGAGCGCGAAGGCGGCGGCGGGGAGCATCCAGGTGTCGTCCACAAGCTTCAGGCTAGCGTCACCTGTTTCCTGCGGGTGATCGTCGCGCTCACGACCGCGGCGACGAGGCAGAGTCCGGCAGCGCCGAACCACGCTGCCGTGTACTGGCCGGTCTGGTCGCGCACGACGCCCGCTACGGTCGCGGCGATAGCGGCCCCGATCTGGTGCGACGCGAACACCCAGCCGAACACGATGGGGCCGTCCTTGCCGAACACCTCGCGGCACAGCGCCACCGTCGGCGGTACCGTGGCGACCCAGTCGAGTCCGTAGATCACCACGAACAGGATGATGGGCGGCTGCACGGTCGCCGACAGCAGGAACGGCAGCACGAGCAGGCCGAGGCCGCGGAAGGCGTAGTACGCGGCGAGCAGGATGCGCGGGTTGACCCGGTCGGTGAGCCAGCCGGAGGCGATCGTGCCGATGATGTCGAATACCCCGACGACGGCGAGCAGCCCGGCGGCCGTGGTCTCGGGCATGCCGTGGTCGTGCGCGCTCGGGATGAAGTGGGTGCCGATGAGCCCGTTCGTCGTCGCCCCGCAGATCGCGAAGCCGGCGACGAGCGCCCAGAACGTGCGCACCTTGGCGGCGCGGCCCAGGGTGCCGAGGGCGATCTTCACGGCGTTGCCGCGCACCGGCGGCTCGTAGACGTAGGTGTCCGGGGCGCCGTACGGCGTCATACCGATGTCGACCGGGTGGTTGCGCAGGAAGATGAGCACGAGCGGCACGACCAGCAGCGCTCCCCCGGCGACCAGCAGTGACGCCTGCTGCCAGCCCTGATTCTCCACGAGCAGGGCGATGAACGGCAGGAACGCGAGCTGGCCCGTCGCACTGCCCGCGGTGAGGATGCCCACGACGAGCCAGCGGCGCTTGAGGAACCACTGATCGGCGACGGTCGCCGCGAACACGAGAGCCATCGACCCGGTCCCGATGCCGATGAGCACTCCCCAGGTGAGCACGAGCATCCACGGCTGAATCGCGAAGATGCTCAGAGCCGCACCGGATGCCACGAGCAGCAGCGCCACGGACGTGACCTTGCGCAGCCCGAACCGCGCCATGAGCGCCGCGGCGAAGGGCGCCATGAGCCCGTACAGCAGCAGGTTGACGGTGACCGCGAGCGAGAGCTGCGTGCGCGACCACCCGAACTGCTCCTCGAGGGGCAGCATGAGCACGCTCGGCGCCGCGCGGAACCCCGCGGCCCCGACGAGCGCCAGGAAGGCCACGAGCGCGACGATCCAGGCCGGGTGGAGGCGTCGGGTGCGGACGGGCGTCGTGGTCATGGTTCGAGTATGGTGGTCGCAACGATGGCCGGGAATGCCGCGGACGCAACTTTCCCGCCAGATTGCGAGGGATTGCTGCCATGACCCACGAGATAGCGCTCATCGCCCTCGACGGGGTGCACGCGATGGACCTCGGCATGCCCTCGCAGGTGTTCGGCGGGCTGCTCGACGAGAACGGCGACGAGCGGTACCGCGTGCGCGCGGCCTCGCCCAGCGGGCATCCGGTGGTCACGACGGCCGGGTTCACCGCGCTGCTCGAGCACGACCTCTCCGTCGTCGCGGAGGCCGACACCGTCATGGTGCTGCCCGGCAGCGGGGCGCGGGCCGCGCGGGCCGGGTCGGTGCATCCGGAGGTGAGGGATGCCCTGCTCGCCGCGCACGCCCGCGGCGCCCGCATCGTCTCGATCTGCACGGGCGCGTTCGTGCTCGCGGCGGTCGGCCTGCTCGATGGGCGCCGCGCGACGACCTACTGGCGCCGCAGCGAGGAGTTCCGGGCGGCGTTCCCGTCCGTACAGCTCGAGCCGGATGTGCTCTTCGTCGACGACGGCGTGCTCACCTCGGCAGGAGTGGCGGCCGGGCTCGACCTGTGCCTGCACCTCATCGCCCTCGACTTCGGGGTCGCGGTGGGCAACGACGCAGCGCGGCGGCTGGTGATGGCCCCGCGGCGCTCCGGCGGGCAGGCGCAGTTCATCGAGCGGTGGCGGCCCACCGACGACGACGACCGGCTCTCGGAGGTGCTCGCCTGGGCGAGCGCGCACCTCGACGAGCCGATCACCGTCGACCGGCTGGCGCGGCGCGCGACCATGAGCGAGCGCACGTTCACGCGGCGATTCCGGGAGCACACGGGCACGAGCCCCACGGCGTGGATCACCACCGAGCGCCTCGCGCGTGCCCGCGAGCTGCTCGAGGGCACCGATCTCTACGTCGACGAGATCGCGCGGGCGAGCGGCCTCGGCACCGGCACGCACCTGCGCGCGCAGTTCCAGCGCCGGTTCGGCCAGTCGCCCACGGAGTACCGCCGGGTATTCCGGCCCGCGAGCGCCTAGCGGCGACGGCTACGCCGCGACGAACTCGCCGAGCAGCTCGCGCAGGCGCGGGGTGAAGGTGCGCTCGAAGCGCTCCTGGGACTCATCGTCGAGCACGCCGCCCGAGCGCGCCCAGTCGAGCAGCAGCGCCTCGGCCTCGGTGACGTCGGGCGTCTCGGCGAGCTCACCGGCGAGGGTCTGCTCGAGCAGCGAGACCACCCGTTCGCCGATGAAGGGGGCGAGTTCCTCGCGGAGTTCGCCTCGCCGATCGTGGTTCATGCGTCTAGGGTAGCGGCACCCGCCGGTCAGGCCGCGAGTGTTACCTCGGACGGGTGCAGGAGCACGGGCGAACGAGACCCGTTGCGCGCCTGCTCGGGCGTGCTGAAGGTGATCTCGTCGAACGCGCCGGCGCGGATCGCGGCGAACACGTCGGCCGCCGCCTGCTGCGCGGTGCCGTGCCCCGAGCGCCAGGCACGCGCGAGGCGTACGTCGTCGCCGGTGATCGCGGTCGGGGCGTCGTCGTCGAGTATTCCGCCCAGGTGCTGCACCCAGGCCCGGATGAACGGGGCGAGCGCCGAGGTGTCGCGCACGCTCACGCGGTCGCCGCTGCCCACCGTGTGCACCTGGCGGGTCACGGCGCGCGCGAGCAGCGCGCACGGGAAGAGCCCGGCCGCGGCATCGAGGCTCACGTCGGCGGGCACTCCGATGAGGTCGCGCTCGGCGACGATGAGGCGCCCCATCTCCGGCTTCGGCGCGCTGAAGGCGACGCGGTCGCCGCGAGCGAATCCGATGCTGTCCCTGGCCACCGCGTCGACGGTTCCGGCGAGTTGGGTGCCGAGCGCGCTCAGGCCGGCCGTGGCGACCTGGACGCGAACTTCGCCCTCGGCGGGGCGGGGTCCCTGGGTGCGAGTCATACTGTGGAGAACGACCGGTCTGCCCCTGGTATTCCCTGGATCAGCGCCCTCAGAACACCTTGCCGGGGTTCAGGATCCCCTGCGGATCGAACACGGCCTTGACCTGCTTCTGCAACTCGAGCTGGTCGGCTCCGAGCTCATCGCCCAGCCAGCGGCGCTTGAGCATGCCGATGCCGTGCTCGCCCGTGAGGGTGCCGCCCAGGCGCAGGGCCGCGAGGAACAGCTCGTCGGCGGCCGACCAGATCAGGTCGGGCACCTCCGGACCGCCGTCAAAGACGAAGTTCGGGTGCAGGTTGCCGTCGCCCGCGTGCGCCACCGTCGGAATCGTGATGCCGTAGCGCTCCTCGATCTCCCCGATCGCCGCGAACATCGCCGGGAGCTTGCTGCGCGGCACGCAGACATCCTCGATGAGCACGGTGCCCCGCGTGGACATGGCGGGGTGGAACGCGCGCCGCACGGCGAACAGCCGCTCGGCCTCCGCCCGCTCGAACGACACCTCGACGGTGCCCCCGAGCGAGCGCATGATGGCCACGATGGCGTCGGCCTCGGCCTGTGCCGCGGGCCCGTCGGTCTGCACGATGAGCTGCGAGCCGCCCGGATGCTCGATGCCCAAGTGCGCGGCGATCCCCGCCATGGCGCTCTCGCCGATGAGCTCCATGATCGCGGGATGCAGCCCGGACGAGGTGATGACCGCCGCGGCGCGCGCCGCCTCATCCACCGTCCCGAAGTTCGCGCTCATGACCGCGATCGGCCCCGTCACGAGCCGCTTGGCCTTGACCGTCGCCTCGACGATGACGCCCAGGGTGCCCTCCGAGCCGATCATCAGAGCCGTGAAGTCGAGGCCCGTGACGCCCTTGACCGTGCGGTGGCCGACCTCGATCAGCCGTCCGTCGGCGAGCACGACCTTCAGGCCCAGCACGGCGTCGCGCGTCACGCCGTACTTGGCGCACAGCAGGCCGCCCGCGTTCGTCGCGATGTTGCCGCCGACCGTCGAGATCGCGCGGCTCGCCGGGTCGGGCGCGAACCACAGCCCGTGCGGCTCGAGCTGGGCGTTCAGGTCGGCGTGGATGATGCCGGGCTGCACGACCGCGATCTCGTCGTCGACCGAGACCTCGAGGAGTCGGTTCATCGCGAGCGTCGAGAGCACGATCTCGCCCGCCGTCGCGATGGCCCCGCCGGCCAGGCCCGTGCCCGCGCCGCGCGTGACCACGGGGGTGCGGTGCTGGGAGGCGATCCGCAGCGTGGCCTGCACGTCGTCGATGCTGGCAGCGGTCACCACGGCGAGCGGCGCCGCCGCCGAGAGGTGGCCCGACTTGTCGGAGCGCGCGGGCTCGAGGGATGCGGCATCCGTCGAGACCGCGTCGCCGAGGGCCGCTCGCAGCGCTGCGACGACGTCGCCGTTGCTCGGGGGCGCGGAGGCGTGGCTAGGACTGGTGACGCTCATGCCCCGATTCTATTCACCGAGTGAAATAAATCGGGCAGCGCAGCAGATCAGGCGGCGCAGCTGATGCAGTGCTCCGTCGACGGTCGTGCCTCGAGGCGGCCCTTGGCGATGGCGCCGCCGCACGAGCTGCAGGTGCCGTACGTGCCCTGGTCGATGCGCGCGAGGGCGATGGAGATCTCCTGGGCGTGCCGCGAGGTCTGGTCGAGCATGGCACGGGACTGCGCGCCCTCGAACGCGGTGTTCGAGCCCTCCGGGTCGTCGACCTCGTCGTTCGAGGAGCCGCGCCGCGACTCGATGCCCTCGGCGATCTCGTGGCGGATCTTCTCCTCGAGATCGTGGGCGTCCTTCAGGTCGGCGACGAGTCGCGTACGGATGCGCGTGCGCTGGGCCGCGGTGAGCGGACGGTCGGAGGTACGGGGCGTTGAGGGCTTCAGTTCTGCGGTCACGCGCCAAGTATTGGGGCGCCGGGTGAACATCAGGTAGACCTTGCGTACCACCCTTGCGATGGGCTAAGCCGCAGCAGCGGTGTCCGAATTCCGCTAGTAAAGGTCGGTGGCCCGTGTGAGCCTTGGGAGATGGATGCGACCTTCGCCGAGCGCTACGCGGCCCTCTCCTCCCGCGACTCGCGGTTCGACGGGCAGTTCATCGCCGGGGTGCACTCCACGGGCATCTACTGCCGGCCCAGCTGCCCGGCGATGACGCCGCGGGCCAAGAACGTCAGCTTCTACCGCACCGCCGCGGCCGCGCACGAGGCCGGGCTGCGCGCCTGCAAGCGGTGCCAGCCGGATGCGGTACCCGGCTCCCCCGACTGGAACCTCGGGGACGACCTCGCGTCGCGGGCCATGCGGCTCATCACCGACGGTGTCGTGGAGCGCGACGGCGTGCCGGGCCTCGCCGCCCGCCTGGGCTACACCCCCCGGCACCTCACGCGCGTGCTCGTTGCCGAACTCGGCGCCGGGCCGCTCGCGCTCGCGCGGGCCCACCGCGCACAGGGCGCCCGCACGCTGCTCGCGTCGACCGACCTGGCGGTCGCCGACGTCGCGTTCGCGTCGGGGTTCTCGAGCATCCGGCAGTTCAACGACACGATCCTCGCCGTGTACGAGACCACGCCCACCCAGCTGCGGGCACTCGCGCGTCGCGCCGGGCGCGCGCAGGCCACGGGGGTGCCCTCCACGATCTCGTTGCGACTCCCGGCGCGGGCGCCCTTCGACGGCACCGGCCTCATGCGCTTCTTCGCCGACCACGCGGTGCCGGGGCTGGAGACCGGTGACGACACGGCCTTCGAGCGCCCGGTTCGGCTGCCCGGCGGCGTCGCGCACGTGCGCCTCGACGTGCTTGCTTCCGAGGCGCTCCAGGAGAACGGCGTGCGCTGCACGGCGCGGTTGGAGAGCATCTCCGACGTCTCCACCCTCGTCGCGCGCGTGCGGCGGCTGTTCGACCTCGACGCCGACTCAGTGGCCATCGACGGTGCGCTCGCCCGGGACGCCGTGCTCGCACCCCTCGTGGGCGCCGTGCCGGGCATCCGGCTGCCCGGGGCCGTGGACGCCGAGGAAGCGCTGTTCCGCACGCTCGTCGGCCAGCAGATCTCGGTGGCCGCTGCGCGCACCGTGCTCGGAACGATCGCCGCAGAGCTCGGCACCGACGGCCTGTTCCCGACCGCGACCCAGCTCGCCGAGGGCGGTCGCGGGGTACTGCGCGGCCCCGCGTCGCGCGTGTCGACGATCCTCGGCGCCGCGGAGGCGCTCGCGAGCGGTGAGCTCGTGCTCGACGTCGGGATGCCCGCCGACGAGTTCCAGGCGCGCCTGGTCGCGCTGCCCGGCATCGGCCCCTGGACCGCCGGCTACCTCGCGATGCGCGTGCTCGGCAATCCCGACATCATGCTCGGCACCGACCTCGTGATGCTGCAGAGCGCGGCGGCCCTCGGGCTCCCCGGCACGACCAAGGGCCTCACCGAGCACGCGCGGCGCTGGGCGCCCTGGCGCAGCTATGCAGGGCTGCACCTGTGGCGCGCAAGGCCTGTGGCCGCGAAGCGGGCAGCACCTACGATCGGAGCATGAGCAGCCCCCAGGAGGACGTGGACCCGCACGACGGTCGCGACGAGACCGAGAGCGAGCGCAACGACCGCAACTGGACGGAGATCCTGCAGGAGCTGCGGGTCATCCAGACCGGCACGCAGATCCTCACGGGGTTCCTGCTCACGCTCGCGTTCCAGCAGCGGTTCACCGACCTCGACGCCTACCAGATCGACACCTACCTGGCGCTCGTGATCGTCGCGGCCCTCGCCACCGCGCTCGCGCTCACGCCCGTGGCGCTGCACCGCGCCCTGTTCCGCCGGCGGGCGAAGGGCACGATCGTGAAGATCGCGAACTTCCTGCTGCGCGCGACGCTCGCGGCGGTCGGGCTGACGCTCACGGGTACCGCCATGCTCATCTTCGACGTGGTGGTCGGCAGGCAGGCGGGAGTGATCGCGGGCGCGGTGGCGCTCGGCGTGGTCGCCGTCGCGTGGCTGGTGTTCCCCTACATCGTCCGCCGGGACTACCCGCGTGCCTGAGCCCACCGCGAAGGCGCTCACTCGCTCCGACCTCGCGTTCGCCGCCCGTCGGGCGTGGCACGGCTTCGTGCGCCACCGGGGCATCGACTCCGCCGCCGCGCTCACGTTCTTCTCCGCCCTCGCGCTCTTCCCGATGGCCCTCGCCGTGGTCTCCGCCTACGCGATCGGCAACGGCCGCAAGGATGCCGCGGCGAACCTCCTCGGCATCGTCGGCGAGGTCGCGCAGCCCGAGACGGTGGACACGATCAAGGAGCCGCTCACCCAGCTCTTCACGGTCACCAATCCGGGCATCGCCCTCGCGCTCGGTCTCGCGCTCTCGCTCTGGTCGCTCTCGAGCTACGCGACGGGCTTCGGCCGCGCGGTGAACTCGGTGTACGAGGTGCAGGAGGGCCGCCAGATCTGGAAGTTCCGCGGCACCATGCTCGTGCTGGCGGTGTTCCTGCTCGCGGCGTTCGCCACGATCGCGGTGCTGCTGCTCACCACCGACCGCGTCGCCGCCGCAATCGGCATGCCCGAGCCCTGGCGCACGGTGTGGTCGTGGGGGCGGTGGCCGGCGGTCGCCCTGCTCTTCACGCTGCTCATCGCCGTGCTCTACTACGTGACGCCCAACGTGCGGCACGACCGCATGCGCTGGGTGAGCTTCGGCGCCCTCTTCGCGATCGTGGTGTGGGGCGCTGCCACTGCCGCGTTCACGATCTACGTCTCCACCATCGGCACCTACGACCGCATCTACGGATGGCTCGGCGGCGGGCTCGCGCTGCTGCTCTGGCTGTACATCACCAACCTCGTGCTCGTGCTGGGCGCCGAAGTGGACGCCGAGCTCGTGCGCGTGCGGCAGTTGCGGGCGGGCATCCGGGCCGAAGAGGTGGTGCAACTGCCGATGCGCGATACCAACCGCAACCACATGCTCGCGCGGCAGCGGGCCAAGGACGAGGCCGACGGCAAGGCGATCCGCGAGGAGAGCTGATTCGTGACCTAGGCGCTCTTCGTCTTCTTCGCCGCCGGCTTCTTGGCGGGCGCCTTCGTCGTCGTGGCCTTCGCCGCCTCGCGGTTCTTCTCCACGCTGCGCCGCAGGGCCTCCATGAGGTCGAGCACCTCGCCGCCGCCGTCTGACTCCTCAGCGGCCTCGCCGAACGTCTCTGCCGTGTCGACGGCGTCGCCCTTCTCGAGCTTGGCCTCGATGAGCTCCTTGAGCTGGTCCTGGTAGTCGTCGGTGAAGCGCGCGGGGTCGAAGTCGGCCTCGAAGCTCTTCACGAGGGCCTGCGACATCTCGAGCTCCTTGGCCGTGATCGTGACCTTCTCGTCGAGTGACGGGAACCGCGCCTCGCGCACCTCGTCGTCCCACAGGAGCGCCTGCAGCATCAGCACGTCGCCGCGCACGCGCAGGGCGCCCAGACGGGTCTTCTGGCGCAGCGCGAACTGCACGATCGCCGTGCGATCGGTCTGCTCGAGCGTCTGCCGCAGCAGGGCGTAGGCCTTGACCGACTTGGAGTCGGGCTCGAGGTAGTAGCTCTTCTCGAACATGATCGAGTCGACCTGGTCGCTCGGCACGAACTCGACGACGTCGATCTCGCGGCTCTTCTCGGCGGGCAGGAGCGCGATGTCGTCGTCGGTGAGGATGACGGTCTTCTCGCCGTCGTCGTAGGCCTTCGCGATGTCGGAGTACTCGACGACCTCGCCGTCGAGCTCGCACGTGCGCTTGTACCGGATGCGCCCGCCGTCTTTCGCGTGCACCTGGTGCAGCGAGACGTCGTGGTCCTCCGTGGCACTGTAGACCTTCACCGGCACGTTGACGAGGCCGAAGGTGATCGCGCCCTTCCAGATGGATCGCATGAGGCTACTCCTGTTCGATGTGTACTGAGTACACATTGCCCCAATCCAACACCGCCGGGGATGATGGGGCAATGGCAGCCGCAGACCAGAACGTCGTGATAGACGGCCACCGCCTCAAGCTGACCAACCTCGACAAGGTGCTCTACCCCGAGACCGGCACGACGAAGGCCGACGTGCTCGACTACTACGCACGGGTCGCCGACGCGCTCATCCCGCACGCGCGCAACCGGCCCGCCACGCGCAAGCGCTGGGTGCACGGCGTCGGCACCGATGACGAACCGGGCGAGATGTTCTTCCAGAAGAACCTCGACGAGCGCTCGACGCCGCAATGGGTAGCGCGGCGCGAACTGCAGCACTCCGACCACGTGAACACGTACCCGCTCGTCAACGACCTCGCGACCCTGACGTGGCTCGGCCAGATCGCCGCCCTCGAGATCCACGTGCCGCAGTGGCAGTTCGGCCGCACCGGAGCGCGCAAGAACCCGGATCGGCTCGTGCTCGACCTCGACCCCGGCCCCGGCGCCGGGCTGCAGGAGTGCGCGCAGGTGGCGCGGTGGGCGAAGGCGATCCTCACCGAGATGGGTCTCGACCCGATGCCGGTGACGAGCGGCTCCAAGGGCATCCACCTGTACGCAGCCCTCGACGGCAAGCAGACCTCCGACCAGGTCTCGGAGGTCGCGCACGAGCTCGCGCGGGTGCTCGAGGCCGATCATCCGGACCTCGTCGTCAGCGACATGAAGAAGACCCTGCGCGACGGCCGCGTGCTCGTCGACTGGAGCCAGAACAACGGCAACAAGACCACGATCACGCCGTACTCGCTGCGCGGGAGGTCGCACCCGATGGTGGCGGCGCCGCGCACGTGGAAGGAGCTGGACTCCCCCGACCTCGCGCAGCTCGACTACCGCGAGGTGATCCGCCGCGTCGGCAAGAACGGCGACATCCTCGCCGCCCTCACCGCGGGGCACCTGTCATCGCTCGAACCGACCGCATCACGGATGGCCGGCTTCGCGCACGCCGACGGCGCCGACGACCGGCTCGCGAAGTACCGCAGCATGCGCGACGGCTCACTCACCCCCGAGCCCGTACCCGCGGGAGTGGCCCCGCCGACGCGCGGGCAGACCTTCGTCATCCAGGAGCACCATGCCTCCCGGCTGCACTACGACTTCCGGCTCGAGCACGACGGCGTGCTCGTCAGTTGGGCGCTGCCCAAGGGCGTGCCCACCGACATCGCCAAGAACCACCTCGCCGTGCAGACCGAGGACCACCCGCTCGAGTACGGCACGTTCGAGGGCACGATCCCGGCCGGCCAGTACGGGGCGGGCGAGGTGACGATCTGGGATCGGGGCACCTACGAGCTCGAGAAGTGGCGCGACGGCAAGGAGGTGATCGCGACCCTCCACGGCGAGAAGCACGGCTCGCACCGGTACGCGCTCATCCAGACCGGCGGGCGGGACGGCGCCGAGAACAACTGGCTCATCCACCTCATGAAGCCGGTCGACGAGCAGCCGGTGCGGCACGCGAAGGCCGACTCGCGGCGCAAGGTCATCGGCGGCACGAGCCAGACTCGCGACCGGAACGCGCCCGCGCCGATGCTGGCGACTCTCGGAACCGAGGGCGAGCTCGGCGATACCGGGCAGTGGGCGTTCGAGATGAAGTGGGACGGCATCCGCGCGATCGCGCAGGTCTCGCACGGGCAGGTGCGCCTCACGAGCCGGAACGGGGTCGACGTGACCTCCCGGTACCCCGAGCTCGCCGATCTCGCTCAGGCCGTGAACGGCGATGCGGTGATCGACGGCGAGATCGTCGCCCTGACACGGAGCTCGTCGGAATCCCCGGGCCGACCCGACTTCGGGCTGCTGCAGCGCCGGATGGGGCTCACGAAGCTCGCGGAGATCGAGGCGGCGGCGAAGAAGGTGCCCGTGCACTTCCTCGCGTTCGACGTGCTCGAGGTCGACGGGAAGAGCCTCGTGAAGCAGCCCTGGACGGAGCGCCGCGACGCCCTCGAGGAGACGGTCTCGTCGGTCGGGGCCGTGCAGGTGCCGCCGGTCTTCGAGGGCGACGTGCGCGCGGCGATGGAGGCCAGCCGCGCCCTGGGGCTCGAGGGCGTCATGGCCAAGCGGCGCACGAGCACCTACAGCGCGGGCAAACGGGTGCAGTCGTGGATCAAGCTCAAGCACCACCTCACCCAGGAGGTCGTGATCGGCGCCTGGAAGCCGGGTGCCGGCAACCGCGCCCACCGCGTGGGCTCCCTGCTGATGGGCATCCCCGACGCCGGCGGGCTGCGGTTCGTGGGGAGGGTCGGCACCGGATTCACCGACCGCGACCTCGACGCCATGCTCACCCGGTTCCGGCGACTGGAGCGCAAGACGAGCCCCTTCGTCGAACTGCCGGCACCCGAGGCGAAGGACGCGCACTACGTGTCGCCCGTGCTCGTCGGGGAGGTCGAGTTCGCGGAGTGGACGCCCACCGGCAAACTCCGCCAGCCGAGCTGGCGCGGCTGGCGGCCCGACAAGGACGCGACCGACGTGGTGCCGGAGTACGGTGCTGGGTGACGTCAAGGCCCTGATGGGAATGGGCGCCCCCGCCTAGGCTTGCCCCATGAACCCCAGAATCCTCGCCCTCGCCGTCGGAGTCGCCATCGGATACGTGCTCGGCACGCGGGACGGCCGCGCCCGCTACGACCAGATGAAGGCCAAGGTCACCGAGTTGTGGGAGGACCCGCGCGTCGTGCGAGCGCGCAAGGACGTCGAGGCGTACGCGCGGCAGCAGGCACCGGTCATCCGGGAGCGGGCGGAGGCCGCCGCCAAGGCCGCGCCGGGCGTCGCGAAGGATGTCGCCGGCAAGGTCGCGGAGACCGCCAAGGATGTCTCGGCCAAGGCCACGACGGCCGCCAAGGACGTCGCCGGGCAGGTCGCCGAGACCGCCAAGGACGTCTCGGCCAAGGCCGCCGCCACCGCCAAGGACGTGCGGGCGCAGGCGACGAAGGTCGCGGGCGACCTGCGCGAGCGCGGCGAGGAACTCGTCGACTCCGCGGTGGAGAGCGCGGGGAAGGCCCGCGAGGCCGCCCTCGACACCATCGATGACGAGGACGACCCCAAGCCCGCCAGCTAGCCGGCCGGCGGGATGACCGGGAGAGTCAGCGGACCGGTCATCGCGACCATGCCGCTCAGCCGCTCGGGCGAGAGCACCTGGGCGACCTTCTCGGGCGTCATGAGGCCCGCGTCGATCACGAGGTCGGCGATCGACGCCTGCGTGGTCAGCGCCGTGTGCGCGAGTGTGGCCGCCGCCGCGTAGCCGATGTACGGGGTGAGGGCGGTGACCACTCCCACGCTCGTCTCGACCTGCATGGCGAGGCGCTCGACGTTGGCGGTGATGCCGTCGATGCAGTTCACGCGCAGGGTGTAGCACGCGTTCGTCATCCAGGCGAGGCTCTGCAGGATCGAGTGGGCGATCACGGGCTCGAAGGCGTTGAGCTGCAGCTGGCCGCCCTCCGCGGCCGCGGTGACCGTGGCATCCGCGCCGATGACGCTGAAGGCGACCTGGTTGACGACCTCGGGGATGACCGGGTTGACCTTTCCCGGCATGATCGACGAGCCGGCCTGGCGAGCGGGCAGGTTGATCTCGCCGAAGCCCGCCTGCGGACCGCTCGAGAGCAGCCGCAGGTCGTTGCAGATCTTCGACAGCTTGACCGCTGCGCGCTTGAGGATGCCGCTGAGCGTCATGAAGATGCCCGCGTCGCTCGTCGCCTCGATGAGGTCGGGCGCGGTCTCCATCTCGATCCCGGTGACGTCGATCAGGTGCCGCAGCACGGCCTCGGCGTAGCGCGGGTCGGCGGTGATGCCCGTGCCGATGGCGGTCGCGCCCATGTTGATCTCGTTCATCCACGGGATGGACTCGGAGAGCCGGTCGTAGTCCTCCATGAGGGTGTGTGCGAAGCCCGAGAACTCCTGGCCCAAGGTCATCGGCACCGCGTCCTGCAGCTGCGTGCGCCCGATCTTGAGGATGTTCGAGAACTCGCGGCCCTTCGCGGCGAACGACGCCGTGAGCAGCTTGTGCTCGGCGAGCAGGCGCTGGATGCCGAACACCATCGCGAGCTTGATGGCCGTCGGGTACACGTCGTTCGTCGACTGGCTGCGGTTGACGTCGTCGATGGGGCTCAGCTGGGCGTAGTCGCCCTTCTCGAAGCCCATGAGCTCGAGGCCGCGGTTGGCGATGACCTCGTTGGCGTTCATGTTCGTCGAGGTGCCGGCGCCGCCCTGGATGACGCCCACACGGAACTCGGCGTGCAGCTCGCCGGCGACGATCTCCTCGCACACCTGGTCGATGATGCGGGCCTTCTCGAGCGAGAGCACGCCGATCTCGGCGTTCGCCCGGGCACAGGCCTGCTTGACGCGGGCGAGGGCGCGTACGAGATCGGGGTAGTTGTAGATCGCCCGCCGGGTGATGGGGAAGTTCTCCAGGGCCCGGGCGGTGTGGATGCCCCAGTACGCGTCGACCGGTATGGGCATCGAACCCAGCGAATCGGTCTCCACGCGGGTTCCCGCGGTGAGTTCGAGGGCCGTTTCATAGGCCCTACGGGGTGAGTTCTCGTCGCCGGCAATGGTTTGCGCGGTGTCGGTAACCAGGGTGTGCTCTGACGCTTGTGGCGTGCTGTCCATGTCGTATCTCCTTTGATGTGACCGGACCAGCCTAATCACCCGAACGCGTGCAGGGCCGGAACGATGAGGTAGATCCCGAAAGCGACGACGAGGCCGCAGAGCACGTACAGGCCCACGGATGCCGGTCGCCGCCAGCCCGCGTCGCCATCGCCCACGCGCAGCGCGAGGGAGAACAGGGTCACCAGCAGGCAGGCCGCGACGAGCGCTGCACCGACCACGAGCGGGAACGTCGACCAGTCGATCATCGGGTTCCCACCTTCTTGCGCTTCTTCGGCCGCACGAACACCCCGGGCTGCGGAACGTGGAACTGGCGGTGGTCGACCCGGGTGCGGCGGGAGCGCAGGAAGATGGTGAGGATCGCGCCGACGGCGAGGACCACGTCGATGATGACTCCCCACAGGCCGAAGCCCGCGATGAAGGCGGCGGCACCCCCGACGAGACCCGCTGCCGGGATCGTGATGAGCCAGCCGAGCGCGATGCGCCCCGCCGTCCTCCAGCGCACGGAGGCTCCCTTGCGGCCCACTCCCGTGCCGATCACGGAGCCCGAGGCGACCTGGGTGGTGGAGAGCGCGAAGCCGAGATGGGTGGACGCGAGGATCGTCGCGGTGGTCGCTGCCTCGGCGGCGAATCCCTGCGCGGGCTCGATGTCGGTGATGTCGCGCCCGAGCGTCTTGATGATGCGCCAGCCGCCCGAGTAGGTGCCGATGGCGATGGCGAGGGCGCACGCCGCGATGACCCAGAGCTCGGGGCCGGAGCCCGCGTCCTGCAGTCCCGCGGCGATCAGGGTGAGGGTGATGACGCCCATGGTCTTCTGGGCGTCGTTCGTGCCGTGCGCGAGGGAGACGAGGGAGGACGTGAAGATCTGGCCGCGCTTGAATCCGTCGCGCTCGCGCTTCTTCGTCACCGCGTACGCGATCTTGGTCGCGACGAACGAGACGAGGCCCGCCGTGAAGGGCGCGAGCACGGCGGGGATGAGGATCTTCGCGACGAGCACGCTGCCGTCGATGGCGCCGAAGCCCACTCCCACGGCGACCGCGCCGATGAGCCCGCCGAACAGGGCGTGGCTCGACGACGAGGGCAGGCCGAGCAGCCACGTCACGAGATTCCACACAATCGCGCCGATGAGGCCCGCGAGGATGAGCACGGGGGTGATCCGCACGCCGTTGTCGCCCTCGCGGATGAGCCCGCCGCTGATCGTCTTGGCTACCTCGGTGGAGAGGAACGCCCCGACGAGGTTGAGGATCGCGGCGATCGCCACGGCGACCTTGGGCTTGAGGGCCCCGGTCGCGATGGGCGTGGCCATGGCGTTCGCGGTGTCGTGGAACCCGTTCGTGAAGTCGAAGAAGAGAGCCAGTGCGACCACCAGCACGACAACGAGCGAGATGTCCACCGGCTAGAGTCTGGCACCTCAGCGGCCCCCGCCGCCACCGCCGCCCCCACCACCGCCGGCGAACCCGCCGCCGCCCGAGAAGCTCGATCCGCTCGAACCACCGCTGCTCGACCACGAGCTGCCCCCGCCCGATGACGAGCTCACGATGGGCCGCACCGATGATGTCGCTGACGAGGTGAACGACCGGAACACCGACGAGTCGAAGGTGTCCCCGTCGAGCCAAGCGGGCGTGGCGTCCGCATAGACCGCCTGCAGGGTGGAGACCCACTGGTCCTCCACGCCCCACAGCACCGCGTAGGGCAGCAGGCGCTCGTAGAGCTTGACCACCGCTTCCTTGTCGGTACTGTGCTTGCTCAGGGTAGCGACGCGCAGCGCGCCCTCGGGGCTCTGCAGCATGCGCAGCCGCTCCTCCTCGGCGACGGTGAGGTAGAGCTTCATGCCGAGCAGGTAGTCGCGCAGCTGCGCGCCGCGCCGGGTGAGCCGCGCGGGTGCGGCGAGCACGCTCGGGATCGCGATCGCGACCACGATCGCGACGACTCCGGGCCAGACGACGTTGCCCTCGAGCACGTCCTTCCAGATCGCCCAGGCGCCCACGGCGACGAAGGCGATCATGGTGACGCCGGACGCCCGGACGAGCAGCTTGGACCACCGGCTCGCGGGCTTGTAGCGCAGCCCCGAGCTGAGGGCCGTGGCCGAGGCCGTCGCGGTGAGCGCGTACAGCGACGCACCTGTGTCGGCGTCGAGCTTGCCCGGCCGCACGCGCTTCCCCGCGGTGAGCGACGCACCGAAGAGCATGACGAGCACGCTCAGCTCGCGCGCCGTGGCCCCGTCCGCGGTCACCAGCTCGAGCGAGAAGCGCCGGCGGGCGGACACGTTCGGTTCGCCGGGCTTGTTGTCCACGACGCGCACGAGCCCGCGCACGGCGAAGTCGACGAAAAGCGCCGGCAGGCCTGCGGGCTGGCGCTTCACGACGTTGGCATCGAGCAGGAGGTCGGAGTCATCCGGCGGCGAGTACTGCGCGATGATGGTGCCGCTGGGGGGCTCGCGCCACACGACGACCCGCAGGAGCACCGCGAGCGCGAGCCACAGGAACATGAGCCCGAGCAGCACCTTGGGCGCGAGCTGCACTATCCAGCTGTCGCGCGGCAGCTGCGGCTGCACCACCGTGCCGCCGTCGAAGGCGATGCCGACGGTGAGCGTGTTGTACGGGCCGACCGGGCCCACGCTCGTGTCGAAGCCGCCGCCCTGCGCGGTGAGGGTGCATCCGTCGTCAGTGCCGTAGTAGCCGAGGAAGCACGCGTGCTCGCCGGTGAGCGCCGCCGCGAGCGCCGGCCCCACCTCGACGTGGGCGCTCACGGTGTCGAAGGTCTGCGCCCAGCCGTTGCCGTTGATATCCCAGTAGAACTCGTCGGGCCCTGTACCGTCGTAGCGCCGGATCGGATCGTGCACCGTGTACGAGAGCACGAACGTCGTGCGCCCGGTGAGGTACTCGTCGGTGCCGAGCGCGAACTCGGCGAACCCGTCGTAGTCGTCGCGCTCGTAGTACCACGGCGTGCCGTTCTCGTCGGTGATCGAGCTCATCTCGAGGTCGAGCGGCACCTCGCCGTCGGTGATCGGGATCGCCCGGATGATGCCGCGGTTCTGGTTAGGCGGGAACACGGCGACTATCGTCTCGACGACGCGCATCACCGCGCGCCCCGACGAGTCGAGATCGAGCGTGTAGTCGCCCGCGAACGAGTCGAACGAGAAGTCGTCGACGCCCCGCGGGGCCGCCGAGGCACCCGCCACGGGCGCCGCGGCGAGCGCGACCGCCACGAGGAGTGCTGCTGCGATGCGGGGCCATCTCACGAGGCAACCTTAGCGATCGCTAAGCTGTCGAGGTCATGCGCATCTCCGTGGTCGTTCCCGCGCTCAACGACTCCCCCATGCTCGCGCAGTGCCTCGCGGCCCTCGCGCTCCAGACGCGACCCGCCGACGAGATCGTCGTCGTCGACAACGGCAGCACGGATGACACGGCAGCAGTCGCCGTCGCGGGCGGCGCACGCGTCGTCGCGGAGCCCCTGCGCGGCATCTTCCCGGCGACAGCCGCGGGTTTCGACGCGGCGGAGGGCGACATCCTCGCCCGGCTCGATGCAGACTCGATCCCGCCCGCCGACTGGCTCGCGCGCATCGAGTCGGCCTTCGCCGCCGATGACGCCCTCGACTTCCTAAGCGGCCCCGGCGACTTCTACGGCTCGACCCGCCTGGTGCACTGGCTCGCCGAGACGCTGTACATCGGCGGCTACGTCTGGTTCGTGGGGATGCTGCTCGGGCACGCCCCGCTCTTCGGCTCCAACCTCGCGATGCGTGCAGACGCGTGGCGCAGCGTGCGCGGCACCGTGCACCGCGGGCTGCGCGAGATCCACGACGACCTCGACCTCGCCATCCATGTCGAGCCCCACCAGGGGGTGCGGTTCGACAAGACCCTGCGCGTCGGGGTGTCGGCGCGACCGTTCGCGAGCTTCGCGGGGTTCCGCAGGCGCATCGACTGGGCGTTCGGCACGCTCGGGCTCAACTGGCGCGAGCGGTCGTTGCTCGACCGGCGCCGCGAGCGGGTCAGGCTGCGGTAGAGAGCTCGGGCCGGGTATCTCACCTCAGGCCGGCTCGAACAGGCTGAGCATGTCGTCGACGAGCTGGTGCGGCGCCGTTTCGCAGGGGCTGTGACCGGTGCGGTACACGGCCAGACGCGCACCGATCGACTCGGCGAGCCCCGCGTGCAGCGAGAGCGGCCAGAGGTCGTGCTCCCCCACGGCGACGAGCTTCGGTATGTCGGCCGCGGCAAGGTCCGGCCGCACATCGGGCGCCCGCTTCATGAGCGAGATGATGTCGGCGACACTCGCACGGCTCGTGAGCGAGAAGCGGTGGCGCACGAACTCCAGGCGCTTCGGCGGAACGTGCGTGAAGTTCTTCGACACGCCCCAGATCATGAGGGCGGCACCGATGCGGCCCGTGGTGAGGCCCGTGAACGGCCCGAGGCGCTTGACCCCGCGGAAGCCCTGCCCCGGCTGCGGCGGGGCACTGAGCAGCGTGAGGCTCAGGAACAGGTCGGGCCGCTCGACGAAGGCGAGTTGGCTCACGGTGCCGGCGAACGAGTAGCCCAGCACGTGCGCGGGCGTCTCGCCCAGCACGAACAACAGGTCGCGCACGAACAGGTCGTGCGTGTAGCGGCCCTCGGTCGGGCCCGCCGCGGCCGACTCGTACTGGCCCGCCATGTCGTAGCTCTCCGCGCGGTAGCCCGCCGCCACGAGCAGCGGCAGCATGAGCGCGAAGTCCTCCTTCGACCCGGTGACGCCCGGCACGAGGACGACGCGCGGCCTGCCCGGCTCACCCATGGTGAGCGTCGCGAGCCTGCCGCTCGGGGCGTCGATCCAGCCGCGCTCCGCACCCTCGGGCGGCACTGTCCAGTCGATGTCGGGCAGCGCCTCGTCCAAGGCGCGTGCGGTGTCCCTCCCAGAAGTCACGCGGACGATATTACGCCCGCGCGGCCACCGCGTTCCGTCCGGTTACGCTGCCGGTGACCGAGCGCACGAACTCCTGCAGCCGGCGGTACACCTCCGCCGATGCGGGGTGCCTGCTGTCCTGCTGCCAGGTGTGCATGGCCTCGTCGTCGACGAGGGTCTCCACGCCCACGCCGTGCTGGCGCAGGGCCGCGATGAAGTTGAGGTTGGCGCGGTAGAGGTAGTCGCGCCGCGAGGTGGTCACGAGCACGGGCGGGTAGTTGCTGTCGATCCACTCGATCGGCGAGAGGAATCGTGCCGCGCGCTCGAGGTGCTCGCCGCGGCCACGACCCGGCAGCAGCATCCGTACGAAACCGAGGCCGAGCACGAAGCCCTTCTCGAAGATCACCGAGAAGTCGGAGACGCTGCAGTGCTGCACGACACCCCGGATGCTCGGAGCCGAGATCGCCGGATCGATCGAGTAGTGCGCGGCGAGCTCCGGCCGGCCCATGACCGCCGCGAGCAGCGCCGAGATCTGGCCGCCCGCGGAGTCGCCGCCGAGGACGATGCGGCCGGGGTCTCCGCCGAGCTCCGCGATGTTGTCGTGCACCCACGCGAGGGCGCTGTTCGCGTCCTGGAGCATGTGCTGCATGGTGAAGCGCGGCGCGCGGCGGTAGTTGACGTTGACGACGACCATCCCCTCGCTCGCCTGGCTGGCGCAGTACCGGGTCAGCGGGGCCTTGTCGCCGGAGGTCCACCCGCCGCCGTGGAAGTAGACGTAGACGGGCAGGGGGGTGGGGGCATCCGTGGGCCTGAGCACGTCGAGTCGGTGCTCGCGCAGCCCGTCGCCCGCGTAGTCGATGTCGAGGGTGTAGTCGATGGCGTCGATCGGGTCGGCGTTGAACCGCCGCAGCTCGCCGGGCGCGAGGTGCGCCATGAGCGCGCGCCAAGCCCACACGGGCACCCGCGAGAGGCGCACGGTCGGGATCGGCATGCGGCAACGATAAGTCGGCACCCCTAGAGCTAGCTGAGCGCAACCTCTTGACCGGCAGGGCGCCCGCGTGGCTACTCTGGAGAATGACCGCACCGCACGCGTCCCTGGACTTCCTCGCGCCATGGATGACCGGGCAGCGGTGGTTCGCCAACAAGGGCGCCCTGCCCGTGCTCGAGGAGATCGGGTCGTGGGAGTACGCCTCCCCCGAGCCCGGCGTCCGCGTCGTCACCCACCTGCTGCTCGACCACACCGTCGGGAAGCCCGCGCTGTACCAGGTACCGCTCACCTACCGGCCCGCCGCGTTGCCCGTGGGGCTCGTGGGCGAGTTCGAGGGCAGCTTCGTGCACGACGGCCCGCACGACCCCGCATACACCGCGGCGCTCCTGGACTTCATCGCGTCGGGGTCGGAGGCGACGGGCGATCGCACGTGGGCCATCGGCAGTCACACCGCGGGCACGGTCGCACGCGGGCTCGTGTCGCGGGTGCTCACCGGCGAGCAGTCGAACACGTCGATCATCTTCGAGGCCCCGGGCGCAACGCCCCTCATCGTGAAACTGTTCCGCGCGCTGCACGACGGCGAGAACCCCGACGTCGTACTGCAGACGGCGCTCGCGCTCGCGGGCTCCGACGCCGTGCCGCACCCCGTGGGCCACATCGTCGCCGAGTGGGATGACCGCGGGGAGGCGAGCGGGCGGGCCAGGGGCCACCTCGCTTTCGCCCAGGAGTTCCTGCCGGGCGTGCAGGACGCCTGGCGCGTCGCCCTCGCCGCCGCCGAGGCGGGCACCGACTTCTCGACGGAGGCGCGCGAGCTCGGCATCGCCACGGCGAGCGTGCACGCGACCCTGGCCGTGAGCCTTCCGTCGAGCCCCGCGACGCGGGAGGAGATCGACGCGACCGTCGCCCAGATGAACGGCCGCCTCGCCGCGGCCATCGCCGAGGTGCCGGCGCTCGCCGAGTACGGCGCCGCCCTGCGCGAGGAGTTCGCCCAGGCGGCGCTCGTGCCGTGGCCCGCCCAGCAGCGCATCCACGGCGACCTGCACCTCGGCCAGGTGCTGAAGGTGCCCGGCAAGGGCTGGGTGCTCGTGGACTTCGAGGGCGAGCCGCTGCGGCCTATGCGCGAGCGCAGCCGCCCCGACAGCCCGCTGCGCGACGTGGCCGGCATGCTGCGCTCGTTCGACTACGTCGCCGGCTCCCTCGCGGTGGCCGGCCTGCCGGGCGGCGCCGAGTGGGCATCCGTGGCGCGCGCCGCGTTCATCGACGGCTACGTCGAGGCCTCCGGCCGCGACCTGCGCGACGACCGGGTGCTTCTCGACGCGTTCGAGGTCGACAAGGCGCTCTACGAGACCGTCTACGAGGCGCGGAACCGGCCCTCCTGGGTCGAGATTCCCGTCGCCGCACTGAGAAGACTCTCAGCCAGGGTCCCCAGCGCTTAAGGCTGGGGGTCTAAGGTGGCCGCGTGCGCACCTCCGAATACCCTCGGCCCGACCACTTCCTCCTGCACCTGAGTGACACGCACCTGCTCGGCGCCGGTGGTCGCCTCTACGGCACCGTGGACGCCGAAGCCCACTTACGCGAGCTGCTCGCCGAGCTCGAGGGCTCGCGCGGGCGCCCGGAGGCGATCATCATCACGGGCGACCTCGCCGACCGCGGCGAGCCCGACGCCTACCGTCGCCTGCGCGCGCTCGTCGAGCCCGTCGCCGCCCGCCTGGGCGCGCGCGTGATCTGGGTGATGGGCAACCACGACGACCGCGCGGCGTTCCGCACCGAGCTGTTCGACGAGCAGCCGAGCGCGCGCCCGGTCGACCGCGTGCACGACGTCAACGGCCTGCGCGTGATCACGCTCGACTCGACGGTGCCGGGCCACCACTACGGCACGGTGACCAACGACCAGCTCGACTGGCTCGCCGAGGAGCTCTCCAGCCCGGCGCAGCACGGCACGATCCTCGCCATGCACCACCCGCCCCTGCCGACGGTGCTCGACCTCGCCGTCGCCGTCGAGTTGCGCGACCAGTCCGGCCTCGCCGAGGTGCTGCTCGGCTCCGACGTGCGCGCCATCCTCGCCGGCCACCTGCACTACAGCTCAACGGGCACGTTCGCGGGCATCCCCGTCTCGGTCGCCTCCGCCACGTGCTACACGCAGGACCTCAACGTGCCGGTGGGCGGCACGCGCGGCCGCGACGGGGCGCGCGCCTTCAACCTCGTGCACGTGTACGGCACGACGGTGCTGCACTCCGTCGTGCCGGTGGGCGAGTACGCCGCGCTCGACTACGTGGACGCCGCGGAGACCGCGCGCCGACTCGCGGCGGCGGGCATCCGGATCGCGGACCGCGTCAACTCGCCGGTAGCCCCCGAGCCGCCGATGACGATGCCGATCCCTGTGCAGGCGTGACCTCCCACGGTGCCGGCACGCTGAAGTAGCCCTCGAGGAACGCGTGCACGGTCTTCGTGCGCCGCGCCACCGAGATCTCGGGAAGGCTGCCGTCGTTGAGGCAGAAGAAGTCGACGTCGCGCCGCTTCAGCAGACGCTCCATCTCGCCGGGCGCGACCGCGAGCGTCGTCTCGATGTAGCGCACGGATGCCCCGCTCTGCACCACCGCCCGCCCCGTCATGAGCGCGTAGTAGTGGTAGAGCGAGTTGGTGACCGAGATGTCGGTGGCCGACCGGAACGCGCTGCGGGCGGTGCGGGCGAAGTCGTCGGGGAACTCGGCCTCGAGCTCGGCGAGCACACTGCGCCGCAGCGGCGTCGCCGCGTGCTCGAGGTGCCGGGTGGTCACGCGCCCGAACTTGGCGCGCAGCAGCTCGCGGTTGACGCGCGCCCCATTCTCGAACCCGCTGCGCGCGACGCCCGGGGCGCCCATGCCGATGCGCGTCGTCGCCTCGATGAACTTCGTGACCCCGCCCGGCGAGAAGAACATCTCCGGCCGCACCGGCCTGCCGAAGAACATGTCGTCGTTGGAGTACAGGAAGTGCTCGCTCAGCCCGTCGATCTTGTGCAGCTGGCTCTCGACCGCGTGCGAGTTGTGCGTGGGCAGTGCCTCGGGGTCGCTGAAGAACTCCTCGCTGCGCACGATCGTGACCGCGGGGTGGTCGGCGAGCCAGGCGGGTGCCGGCGAATCCGTGACGATGAAGATCCGCCGGATCCACGGCGCGTACAGGTACACGCTGCGCAGCGCGTACTTCAGCTCGTCGATCTGGCGGTACCGCGCCTCGGAGTCGTCGCCCTCCCCCACCACGGAGGTCTTCATGCGCTGCGCCCGGGCGCGCTGGAACTCCGACGAGGTGCCGTCCACCCAGGAGAACACGATGTCGATGTCGAAGGTCACGTCGCTCGCGAGCACGTCGAACATGCCGCCGAGGGTGCGCCACGTGCGACCGTGCAACTCGACAGTGGCGTCGACGGCCTCGGCGCGGGGCAGCACGTGCCGCATGAGCGCGTTCTCGGCCGGCGCGGTGATCGTGTCGGGCGCGAAGTCCCAGAGCTCCAGGCGAACGGCGCCGGATGCCCCGTACCGCAGCTTTCCGGTGCGACTCGCCCGCGGCCGGTACAGCCTCAGCACCCGGGCGCCGGCGCGCGGCGCGAAGGCCGCGTCGGCGATGAGGACCTCCGCTGCGCTGCCGATGCGGGCGTAGAAGGGCTCGCGCGCGAACGCCGTCGCGAGCGCGAGGGTCACGTCGCGGGCGCGTGCGCGGTCCACGGCGATGACCGGGCGGTCGTCATCGCGGCGCACGAGCAGGTGCTCGATTCCGTGCGCGTCGAGGGCGTCGTGGATCGCGGTCAGGTCGGCGATCGTGGCATCCGTGGGCGACAACGAGTCGTTGACGAGCGTGAACCTGCCCTTGCGCACGACGACGTCGGGTCGGGCGCTGAGGCGCGGGTGCGACCGGCCGAGGAGGGTGAGCTCGGGCGTCACTGGCTGCTGCGCGGACTGATCGCGTCGCGCAGCAGGCTCGAGAGCGCCTCGAGCTGGATGTTGGACTCGGCGGCGACCTCCTCGTCGGAGCCATCGAGAGCGCGGGCGGCGAGGCCGGCCTTGCTGTCGATGAGCTCCGCGATGCGGGCATCGATGGTGTGCGCGGCGATGATGCGCCACGCGGTGACCGGGAGCTCCTGGCCGATGCGGTGCACGCGGTCGATCGCCTGGGTCTGCTCGGCGCTCGTCCAGCTGAGCTCGGCGAGCACGACGTTCGACGCGGCCTGCAGGTTGAGGCCGACCCCCGCCGCGGTGAGCGACGCGACGACGATCTGGGTGCCCGGGTCCTCGGTGAACGAGTCGATCGCCGACTGGCGCGCCTTCGCCGACTGGTCGCCGCGGATCGAGACCGACGTGAGCCCCGCCTTGGCGAAGTGCGCCTCGGCCGCATCCATCACGTCGATGTGCTTGGCGAAGAAGACCACCTTGCCGACGGAGCGCGCCAGCTGGGCCGTGTAGTCGGCAGCGAGCGTCGCCTTGGCCTGACCGATGCGGCGCACCATGGTGAAGACGTTCTCGCCCGTCGTCGCGCCCTTCGACTCCTCGAGCTCGGCGTGCGCGACCACGCGGATGATCTCGTCGTCGCTGAGGTCGGGCTTGAGGTCGCGCACGCGGCGGAACCTGTCCACGAGGCGCGCAGTGAGGGCGGCCTCCGCGGCGCGGATCGAGCGGCCCATCTCGTCATCGAGCTCGACGGGGATGTCGGCCACCCGGCGGGCCGGGATGTCGGCGGCGACGTCGACCTTCTTGCGGCGCACGATGCCCATGTCGACAACCGCTCGGCGGGCCTCGGCGAAGAAGCCGAAGTCCGCGGGGGTGAGCCCGGTGTCCTCGAGCTTCTCCATGAGCTTGGGCAGCGGCTTCTTGTCGTCGATCCAGCCGAGGAACTGCCAGATCGCGCGGAAGTCCTCGATCGAGTTGATGAGCGGGGTACCGGTGAGCGCCATCATGAGCGCACGCGGAGAGGTGGCCCTGATGCTCTTGGAGAGCGCGAGCACGTGCTTGGAGCGCTCGGACTTGAGGTTCTTGATGAAGTGCGCCTCGTCGACGACCATGCCCTTGAACCCGAACCTGCCGAGCCAACCGACATGCCGGTCGAGAATCTCGTAGTTCACGAT
>CAIXMB010000106.1 GCA_903920435.1 uncultured Actinomycetes bacterium | reverse complement strand
GAGCGGCTCGTCGTTCGCCGGCGCCTCCACCCGCACCTCGCCCGTCTACAACCCCGCGGAGGGCACCGTCTCCCGCGAGGTGCGCCTCGCCTCCGTCGCCGACGTCGACGCCGCGGTCGCCGTGGCCAAGGCGGCGTTCCCGGAGTGGTCGGAGACCTCGCTCGCCAAGCGCCAGCAGGTGCTGTTCGCGTTCCGCGAGATCCTCAACGCGCGCAAGGGGGAGGTCGCCGCGATCCTCACCAACGAGCACGGCAAGGTCACCTCAGACGCTCTGGGTGAGGTCGCCCGCGGCCTCGAGGTCGTGGAGTGGGCGACGAGCATCCCGCACCTGATGAAGGGCGAGCACAGCGAGAACGTCTCGACCGGTGTCGACGTGTACTCGGTGAAGCAGGCGCTCGGCGTCGTGGGCATCATCAGCCCCTTCAACTTCCCGGCGATGGTGCCGCTGTGGTTCTTCCCGGTGGCGATCGCCGCGGGCAACACGGTGGTGCTCAAGCCGTCGGAGAAAGACCCGTCCGCCGCGATCTGGATGGCCAAGGCCCTCAAGGAGGCCGGCCTGCCCGACGGCGTGTTCAACGTCGTGCACGGTGACAAGGAGTCCGTGGACGCGCTGCTCGTGCATCCGGATGTCGCCTCGATCAGCTTCGAGGGCTCGACGCCGATCGCGAAGTACATCTACGAGAACGCCGCGAAGGCGGGCAAGCGAGTGCAGGCCCTCGGCGGCGCGAAGAACCACATGCTCGTGCTGCCCGATGCCGACCTCGACCTCGTCGCCGACTCGGCGGTCAACGCCGGCTTCGGTTCCGCGGGCGAGCGTTGCATGGCGATCTCGGTGGTCGTCGCCGTCGAGCCGGTGGCCGACGAGCTCATCGCCAAGATCCAGTCACGGATGACCGGCCTCAAGGTCGGCGACGGTACTCGTGGCTGCGACATGGGTCCGCTTATCACGAAGGAGCACCGCGACAAGGTCGCGAGCTACATCGACATCGCCACGGCGGACGGCGCCACGGTCGTCGTCGACGGCCGCGGCATCGAGGTCGACGGCGGCGCGGGCGGCTTCTGGCTCGGCCCGACCCTCATCGACAACGTGGCGACCACGTCAGACGTCTACAAGCACGAGATCTTCGGACCGGTGCTGTCGATCGTGCGGGTCAAGACCTACGAGGAGGGCGTCGCCCTCATCAACGCGTCGCAGTACGGCAACGGAACCGCGATCTTCACGAACGACGGTGGGGCGGCCCGCCGCTTCCAGCGCGAGGTGCAGGTCGGCATGGTCGGCATCAACGTGCCGATCCCGGTGCCGGTCGGCTACTACTCGTTCGGTGGCTGGAAGGACTCGCTGTTCGGCGACGCCAAGGCGTACGGCCCGCAGTCGGTCGCGTTCTTCACGCGCGAGAAGGCGATCACGTCGCGGTGGCTCGACCCGAGCCACGGCGGGATCAACCTAGGGTTCCCGCAGAACTGATTTCGGTCGCTCAGGCGAACTGTACCGGTGCACCCAGCGTCTTCACGCGGGCCCCGGTCAGCTCCGCCAGCTCGACGATGCTCCCGGCGTCGTGGCGCCGCGCGGCATGCACGATGATGGCGGCGCAGGCCGCGGCATCCGCGGCGGCGTTGTGGTGCTCGAAGTCCTCGAAGCCGGCGGCCATCGCGGCTACCGGCAGCTTGTAGGAGTCGAGGTGGTAGGTCTTGCGCGCCACCTGCAGGCTGCACAGGTAGTCGTAGGTCGGGGTCGGAACGTACGACGCCGCGCAGGCCGCGGCGATGACGCCCATGTCGAAGCCCGCGTTGTGGGCGACGAGGTGGTCATTCTCGGCGAAGGCCGTGAGGTCGGGTAGCTGCTCGCTCCACAGCAGGGCGTCGACGACATCGACGGCCATGATGCCGTGGATGCGCACGTTCCACTCGAGGAAGTCGTCATGCCCGAGCGGCGGCTTGATGAGCCAGTATGCCCGGTCGACGACGCGGCCGTCGCGCACCTTGACCATGCCCACCGAGCACGCGCTCGCCGCCGAGTTGTTGGCGGTCTCGAAGTCGATCGCGGTGAAATCCAAGGGCACGCACCTAGATTCACACGGGCGTACGACGTTAGCCCCGGGGACGCGCCCGCTTCGCTATTTTGCGCGCGTCGATCGCGACCTGGCGGATGTTGCCGGTGATCGGGTTGGAGTACCCCAGGAAGAAGAGCCCCTCCAGGCCGGGCAGCTGCTCGTCGGCGTTGATGAGCGGGCGACCGCTGGGTGCGATGACGCCCAGATCGCCCACGAGGCCTTCGAGCCCGCGCTGGAATCCGGTGGCCACCAGCACGAGGTCGGGCTGCATCTGCGTCCCGTCGGCCAGGACCACCGCGTCCTTCGTGAACGATTCGACGGCGCCCACGACGGTGACCTTGCCCGCCTTGAGCGCATCGATGAGCCCGACGTCGATCGTCGGCGTGACATCGTCGAGTGCCTGCTGCGAGAAGACCCCGCGCGGCGCCTTCTCGAGTCCGTACTTGCTGAGGTCACCCACGGTGAGGATCTGCATGACCCGGGCGACCTTGTCGGCGGCCCTGGTCGGAAGCGGGTAGGTCGAGAGCGTGAGCGACTGCGTCGGGATGCCCAGCACCTGCCGACGCACGATGTTCGGCGGCGTCCGCACGGCGAGCGAGACACCTACCCCCGCCGACGCGAGGTCTGCCGCGATCTCGGCGCCGCTGTTGCCCGGGCCGACCACGAGCACGTGCTTCGCGCCGAGGGCCTCGGGGTTGCGGTACTCGGAGGAGTGCACGACCCGGCCTGCGTAGCCCGCAAGCCCGGGCCAGTCCGGGATTTTCGCGGTGTGGTTGTACCCGGTGGCGACGACGACGGCGTCGGCGGTCAGGTCTCCGATGGACGTGCTGACGGTCCATCCGGCGTCGGTCTTACGGATGCCCGTGGCAGACACCCCGAACCGCACGTCGAGGTTCTCGGCCTTGGCGTAGTCGGCGAGGTAGGTGCGGAAGTCGTCGCGCGCCACCCACTGGCCGAATCGCTTCGGGATGCGGCGCCCCGGCAGCGAGCTCAGCGCACGGGAGGTGTGCAGGTGCAGCCGGTCGTAGTGCTTCGACCAACTCGACCCGACGCTGTCGGCCTTGTCGATGACGATCACTGAGTAGCCGACCTTCTGCAGTTCGGCGGCTGCGGCGAGGCCCGCGGGCCCGGCTCCTATGACTACGGCGTCCATGCCAGAACTCTAGGGGCTGTGGCGGCCCCGGTACGATGGTGACCCGTGGCTCTAACTATCGCGATCGTCGGTCTCCCCAATGTCGGCAAGTCGACGCTCTTCAACGCCCTCACCAAGAACCAGGTGCTCGCGGCCAACTACCCGTTCGCGACCATCGAGCCCAACGTCGGAGTGGTGAACCTGCCCGACAAGCGCCTCGAGGTGCTCGCGGGCATCTTCGGCAGCGAGCGCATCCTGCCGGCCCCGGTCTCCTTCGTCGATATCGCCGGCATCGTGAAGGGCGCCAGTGAGGGCGAAGGCCTCGGAAACAAGTTCCTGGCGAACATCCGCGAGGCGGATGCGATTGCGCAGGTCATCCGTGGCTTCACCGATGCCGACGTCGTGCACGTCGATGGCAAGGTCGACGCCGCGTCTGACATGGAGACCATCAACACCGAGCTGATCCTCGCCGATCTGCAGACGCTCGGCAAGGCGATCGAGCGGTACGAGAAGGAGCTCAAGACCAAGCGCATCGAGCCCGCCGTGCTCGAGGAGGCGCAGAAGGCGCGCGCGGTGCTCGACTCGGGCAAGCCGCTGTCGTCGGCCGGCGACTTCCCGCTCATCAAGGAGCTCGGGCTGCTCACCGCCAAGCCCTTCATCTACGTCTTCAATGTCGACGAGGCGATTCTCGGGGATGCCGCGGCGCTCGCCTCCCTGGCCGCCCTCGTGGCGCCGGCGAAGGCGATCTTCCTCGACGCCAAGCTGGAATCCGAGCTCATCGACCTCGACCCCGCGGACGCCGCCGAACTCCTCGCCTCCACGGGCCAGGAGGAGAGCGGCCTCGACCAGCTCGCGCGCATCGGCTTCGACACGCTCGGCCTGCAGACCTACCTCACCGCCGGCCCCAAGGAGTCGTGCGCCTGGACCATCGGCAAGGGCTGGAAGGCCCCCCAGGCGGCGGGCGTCATCCACACCGACTTCGAGAAGGGGTTCATCAAGGCCGAGGTCATCGGCTTCGACGACCTCGTGGAGACCGGCTCGATCGCGGAGGCCCGCGCGAAGGGCAAGGCGCGCATCGAGGGCAAGGACTACGTGATGCAGGACGGGGATGTCGTGGAATTCCGCTTTGGAAAAACGTCTTAGCCAGATCGTTACCTAGCTACTCCGAGCACTTCTCCGAGGCGACGAAGAGACCATCCAGCTCCGCGTCGGTGTCCACGTTGTCGCGTGTGAATCCGTAGCTGGCGAGGCAGTCCTCGTAGCGCGCCTGCTCCGCCTGTTGGTTGACGGTCTGCACAACGACGAAGCCGACCACGCCCACGATGACGACGAGCGCGGCAAGGAGCGCGATCACGATCTTCTGGAAGCGGGTCATGGCGATGATCCTAGCCACCGGTCCGCTCGTAACAAACGAGAAGGTCCTATGGGGGCTTGCTATCGTCGGAGCCTCGGGAAGGAGTAGCAATGGCGGTTGAAGCTTTCATGACTGACCCAGATCAGCTGGCCTCATTGAATGGCCAGCAGTACGTCGTGCTGCGTCCCTCACAAGCCGTCCTGCGCTTCTACGACGTGGAGAAACAGGCGCTCGGAACGAAGCTCTCACGGACAGTCCCTTCCCCTCACACCGGCCACGTGACCCTGCGTGGTTTCGCTGAGAGCGACCGGGTGCCCGAGGTCGAGGAGGCGGTGCGCGCGTGGGCAAAGCGACAAGAGCCAATCCTGCTGGAGGTCGAAGGCATCGACGGTTTCCCTCCGCCCTTTTCGGTCGTGATAGCGCGCTTGGCTCGGACCTCGGAGCTAGTGGGCGCATACGGCTCGCTGACCACGCTTCTAGACGAGACCGACCTTGTTCGCATTGGAGAGTTGCCTCTCGATCAGTGGGTGTTCCATATGTCTCTCGCATATTGCAGCGGCCTTAGCGAGGCGGACTGGGTTGCCTTGCTCGCTCTCGCCAAGAGGGAGGTTTTCCGTGGTCCCTCGGAGACTATTTCTGAGGTCGAGTTTGTCTGGTACGAGGATTCAGTCGAACACTCCGAGGTAATACCTTTCGGTTGAGGCGGGGGCGCTTCAGCTACCCACCGGCCTGCACCCAAGCACCCGACTGCTCGACGTAGACGAGGGCCTGCTGCCAAGCCCCCGCCACCTCTACGTAGGCGATGGTGTTCTGCCACGCTCCCGACACCTCGACCTTGGGGCCTCTCGGGATGCGTGTTAGCGCGAAGGAGTCGTTGGCCGTGCCCGGTGCGAGCGCGGGAGGGTTGTCGGCGTTCCACGTGAACGAGCTGCTGGCCGTGAACGTGCCGTCCGGGTTGTGCGTGACGGTGACCGACCCCGAGGCGATGAGCATCTGGCCACCGACTGGGAAGCCGGAGGAGTTGCGCATGTCATAGGAGCCGAGGGTGCCTCCCACGCTCACCCCTCCGATGCTGCCGCCCCACGAGGTGGCCGAGCCGGAGAAGTAGCCCGAGCCGGAGTTCTTGATGGCGTAGGCAGCCCAGTTGACCACCGTCTGGTTGGTGGCGATGTTCTGCGCGCCCTGAGACTGGTCGAGGCGAATTGAATACTGGGTGCCGAGTGCGGCTGGAGCGCCCACGGTTACACCGGCTTGAACCAGATGCCGCCCGTGACCACGGTCGGCGTGCTGGTCTGAATCTTGATCTTGGCGGCGTCGAACTTCGACGTGCTCAATGCGGTGTCGGCGGCGGCTCGCGCGTCGATCTCGTCGGCCAGCTCGTCACCGCGCTGGTTGTCGTTGTTGTAGCCGAGGCGCTTGTCCTGCGTGCTCGCGTAGACGGCCAGCCCCTTGGCTGCTGCCTTGTCTCCTACTGCCATTGGTCTGCCCTTCTCTTAGATGTCTGCGGTCCAGCTCGTGCCGGATGGCACGGAGGCCCAGCTCACGCCGGGTGCGTCGAACACCCACGCGGTGCTCGGGGTGGTGACGAGGCCGCGCGACTTGACCGACATCTCGTCCTGCGGGAACTGCCAGCGGACGCCCGAGAGCACACCGACCTGAATCTCCGAGTTCGGTAGAGTCGCGGCGAGCTGCATCCCCGGCTGCGCGTCGTAGGCACTGATGGCCATGAGGTCGTAGACGCGCCCGAGTCCTCCGGCTCGACCCAGCACGTATGCCGCGCCACCCGGTCCCGGATAGGGGCGGTCGTACTCCAGCACGAGCACCCTGGTGGCCGAGCCGGAGAAGTCGTAGGCGGTCTGCTGCACTCCAAGGGCGTCGGTCCACTGGTACTTGATGAGCACACCGAGGTACCACTCGCCGTCGTCATTTCTAGAAATGAGGTCTTGGCCCTTGGTGGCGTTGAAGCCCGAGGAGATGGTGACCACGCCGTCGATGGCGATGGAGCCGGAGATGAGTCGCCATTTGCGCTGCTCGTCGCAGTAGAGCTTCAGGTTGGGGGTACAGCGGTCATGCAAAAACACCGACCTGAGTCGCGCTCACCGATACAGTGAGGGCATGACTCATGCACTGAAGGTGAACTACGGCGGCAATGACTATTGGATCGAGAGCGGGGCTGACCCGGTGCCCGGAGTTGTCGCCGCCAACATCGGAGACGCTCTCGGCAAGGGGGGCGGTGCGGTGTTCTTCAACCACAGCTACGGAGGCCTGACGATCGGCCTGCCCGGTGGCCCCGTGACTTGGGAGTGGGTCGAGGAGTAGGCCGACCGCGATCGTGGTGTCAGAGCTGAGCGCTACTCTGATCGCATGGCTACCCTGAAGTACGGACCCCAGCTCTTCCAGCTCGCCGACACCGAGGCCAACAACAACCTCGTGGCGAAGCTCGCCTCTGCCCTGAAGAACGGAGGGCTGCTGTGGATCGAGACGAAGGACGGTAGCTCGGTAGCTCTCGGGTTCCCCACTGGAGTGGACGTGGTGTACGTCGGGGACCGTCCGGTTCCCGTACCCTCGACTGCTACCCCGGTCATCGTTATGGGTGACCCCATGCCGAACTTCTAGAGTCACCACGACGGCATCCGCCTAGCTGCTGCTCGATTCTCGTTTCTGGCCTTGGCACCCTCGGTGCCGCCTGCGCTGGTGTTACACCGCACGTGGCTCGGTCCGAGGTTGTTCGGGTGGTTGGTCTGCGCCGTGGTCCACCCGAGGGCCTTGGCCTGCTTCACGCTCACCCGGTGGCCGACGTGCCAGCGCTGGCCGGGGAGCACGATGCCGCCCCGCTGGCAGCGTCGCTCGATGCACGGCAGCGGGAGCTGCGGCGTCAGCACCTTGCGCATGGCAGCCGACGCAGCCAGCCATTCCGTGGTGCGGTGGTGCTCACTCATCGCACTGGCCCTCCGGGTGCAGGAGGTAGACCGGCTCGTCCTCTTCGTACTGGCCGGGTACCCACTGGTGGTCCGGGTCCAAGGCGGTGGCGATGTCATCGAAGACTTCATCGATGAGGTTGTCCGCGTGGCTCTCCGCAGCCTGCGCACTCAGCGCCTCCTGCTCGTGTGCCCACTCGTCCCGGTGGAGCTGGGTCACCTCCGGCTCCTCGCCCCGCACGAGGGCACGGAACCAGTTCCCGAAGGAGTAGGGCGACTCGTCGTCGGCGTGCGGGTAGTCAGGCATGAGCTGCCTCGCGGTTGGCAGCGATGCGCTGCGAGGCGCGACGGCTGAGAGCCGCCTTCTGCTGGAGGCGAATCATCTCGCCCACCTTCTCGGTGAGGGAAATGTACTCCAACTCGATGTCGAGCTTGTTCTCGATGATGTCGAGTGAGGAGCCTATGACCTTGCGAAGTTCGGTGATGCTCATGGCGTTGAGCCGTTGCTCGTCGGCGGGGATACCCGCCTTGCGGCAGAGGCTGAGTGCCCTGCCCTGCGCCTTCTTCAGGCGGTGGATGTCGAGATTCTTCTTTTCGATGTCATCGACGGTGGACCTTGCGTTGTTCACTTCGTGCTCCTTCAGGCTGAGAGTGAGTAGAGATAGCTGTCACTGAGTTCCCCTCTAGCGAGGGGTGGCCGCGTGCGAGTTCCGCAGACCACCTCCACGTGATCTGGAGGGTTTCCGGGTACAGCGAAGGGACCCGCCTCACGAGGAGACGTGTCTGTCGCTGTATCCCGGACCAGCGTTTGCAACCGTGGTCGCTGGCAGCCCTTCAGCAATGGGTTGTACTGGGCTGCGCGCTTTGTTGAGGCACTCGCAATGCGTGCCGTTGGGACTTACTCCCAACTCCCCGAAACGACAGAGAGATCGTCGCCGGCGACCTTCTCCGCGAACTCCCGCGCGAAGCGGAGATGCGAGTTGACGTACTCGAAGTCCTGCTCTGAGCGTTCGTCCTTCCACGCGTCGCCAAGGCGGAAATGGTTCCGCACCTGGCTTTCCGTCACCCGGGTGAGTTCCGCTGCGACCTCCTTGACTCGGACTGGCGCAACGGTTCCTTGGTACGAAATCCACCCATGCGAAGTATTGGTGACGTCCCCAGCGACCAACTCGGAGGCGGCAGACAATCCGAGTGAATCAAAGAGTCCTTGGCAGTAGCCCCAACTTTTATCCAGATCGAGGATGTCCGGTTCGGGCTCGTCGTAGTCGCGCTCGCGCGCATGAGGCCGCGCGCCACAGGTGGGGCACGGGCCGGCGCTGATGCGGTCGTAGTCGTCGGAGTCGATCGAGATGGCGAGGTAGCGAATGCCCATGGTTCGATGCTCGTGCTTGGATCGGTGCCGACGGAGTGTCCACCAACCGGTCGTGGACAAGTGCGGCGCGCAAGCACTGTGGAGTTCCGGTTCACGCGGTCCCCTCCTCACCCTCCGGTGCAGCCGCCGGCTTCTCCCAGCCGTGCCTTCTAGCGCTCGCAATGTCGGTGGCTCCTGATCTAATACCTGTATGGACACGCTCCTCGACCCGCGCTTGGCGGAGACCCGCGTGTTCTTCGGCATGGCGGAGGCCGAGGTCGCCCAGCGCGCGCAGTGGCGCAGCTCGGCGCTCGTGTTCGCGGCGATCGACGACGTGCTGCGCGAGGCGGTCGCGCATCCCGAGGTGTTCGTCGACGAGCAGATGCTCCGCGGCGACGCGGTCGAACTCTCGACTCGCGCTGCGGTCGCCGATCTCGCCGTGCGGCTGAACCTCGCCGAGTCGACGGTGCGATCCCACGGCCACATCGCGAGCACGCTCCGTCACCGTATGCCGGCGCTGTGGGCGTCGTTCGCCGAGGGCGAGGTCTCGACGCAGAACGCGCGGGAGGCGGCATCCGTGGTGCTGACTCTGCCGGATTCCTCGTGGCCCGCGTTCGACTCGCAGCTCGTCGATGCCGCCCGCAAACTGGCTCCCGCGCGCTTCCGGGCGAAGGCCGTGGCACTCGGCGAGAGGCTGCACGCCACTCCGCCCGAGGAGCGCCACGTCGTCGCGTCACAGCGGCGCGGAGTGTGGCACGAGGTCGACAGCGACGGCATGGCATGGCTCAACGCCTACCTTCCCGCCGAGAAGGTCGCCCTCGCCATGACCGCTCTCGACGCAGCGGCCTTCGAGGCCTTCCGCGAGCCGGACGAGACGCGCACCATGAGCCAGCTGCGCGCCGACATCCTCGCCGACGTGCTCATGGGTGACGAGGCGTCCCGCCCCACGGTGGCGCTGGCGCTCACCATTCCCGCGGGCTCGATGCTCGGCCACTCGACCGAGCCGGCGATCCTCGAGGGTGTCGGCCCCATCGACCTCGACACGGCCCGCGCCCTCGCGGTGCTCGCGCCGTCGGTGACGCGGTTGCTCACCGACCCGTTCACGGGCGCAGTATTGCAGATGGACCCGAACCAGTACCGCTCGTCCGCGGCGATGAAGCGCTGGTTCAGCATCCGTCACGCGACCTGCGACCACCCCGGCTGCGGCCGGCGCGCGGTCAACTGCGACCTCGACCACATAACTGCGCGGGTCGAGGGCGGAAAGACGACTGCGCAGAACCTCGCGCCGCGGTGCAGGCTGCACCACACGCTCAAGCACCAGACCAAGTGGAAAGTCGAACAGCCTCCGGGCGCACCGCGCGCGATCTACACGACGCCTACGGGGTATCGGCGAGAGGCCGATCCGCCGCCGTTCTAGCGAACAGCGCTGCCAACCCGGCAACGATCTCGAACGCCGTGATCGGGTACACCGCTGCCCGCTCGATCGCGCCCTCCGGCAGACCCAGGCCGCCGACCGCGAGCACGGCGAAGCTGGCGACGCCAACGACCCCCAGCAGTAGCGCGACAAAACCAAGCCGATGCGCCGCCCGGATGCCCCAGCTCCCCGCCACGATCGCCGCGACGTTCCCGAACAGGATCGCGAGCGTCGCACCCACCACGTGGGTGCTGGGGAGTCCGGCGGCGAGCGCCCCCGTGGTCTCGTCGAAGAGCCCGATGAGCACGTTGCCCGAGGCGTGCAGCACCACGGCCACCACGAACAGTGCTCGCAGGCGCGGCGAGAGCACGGGCGCGAGGAGGATTCCCGCCACGAGGAACAGCACTCCATCGACGATGAAGCCCGCGTTCATCACCCCCGCCAGCGGCGAGCACAGCACCCTGCCCGCGTACTCGACCCCGCACCGCGCCACCCCGAGGTCGCTGATGTAGTTCACGGCGTAGTCGTACGCCGGGGTCTGCCAGGCGGCGGCCGTGATGGTCTCGGCGAGCAGGTAGGCGAACCCGGCCAGGAGGAAGGCGACGCCGCCGAGGCGGGTCCTGAGGCGGGCCATGATGCCGGTCATGAGGCAGGCACTCCCGCGCGGCGCCTGCGGTTGCGCCACCACGTCCACGCCCCTGTCGACCAGAGCGCGACGACCACGAGCAGCGGCTGGAAGACGAGGCGGACCCCGCGCGCGACATCCGTATCGAGGCCCAGGGAGTCGGTGTGCGTCACGAACTGGGAGATGTTGCCGGGGAAGATCGCGACGAAGAACGCCGCGAGCAACCAGCCGACGGCCACGCGCCAGCGGGGGAGGGCGACGAGCGCCACGGCGAACGCCAGTTCGACGACTCCCGACGCGAGCACGACGAAGTCGGGGTCGAGCTGCACCCACGCGGGCACCTGCCCCTGGAAGGCCTCGCGCGCGAACGTCAGATGCCCGAGGCCGGTGGTGAGGAGCACGAGGGCGAGGAGGTAGCGCGCGATGAGTCGGAGCACAGTCCCGACCCT
>CAIXMB010000105.1 GCA_903920435.1 uncultured Actinomycetes bacterium | reverse complement strand
GCTGGTACCCTTGGTGACGTTCCCTAGCCCCCATAGCTCAGGGGATAGAGCACTGCCCTCCGGAGGCAGGGGCGGCAGTTCGAATCTGCCTGGGGGCACAGTCTTCCTGCTACCGTCGCTGCATGGATGAGCCGCCGATCCTCGCTCGCATCCGCGAGTCGGTGATCGGCGACGACCAGGTCACTCCGGGGCCGTTCGGCCCGCGCCGCGTCACGTACGCCGACTACACCGCCAGCGGCAGGTCTCTCGGATTCATCGAGGAGTTCATCCGCAACGAGGTACTCCCCCGGTACGCGAACACGCATACCGAGTCGAGCGGCACCGGCCTGCAGACCACGCGCCTACGCGAGGATGCCCGCGCGACCATCCACTCGGCGGTGCACGGTGACGACGACACGGTGGTGATCTTCGCGGGCAGCGGCTCGACCGCCGCGATCGACAAGCTCATCGGGATCCTCGGCCTGCGCATCCCCGCGGACCTGGACCGCAGGTACGGGTTCTCGGCCAGCATCCCCGCCGCGGAGCGCCCCGTGGTCTTCGTCGGCCCGTTCGAGCACCACAGCAACGAGCTGCCGTGGCGCGAGTCGATCGCCGACGTCGTGGTGATCCACGAGAACGCGGACGGCCGCGTCGACGTCGACGACCTCACGGCGCAGCTCGAGGCGTACGCCGACCGCCCGCTCAAGATCGGGTCGTTCAGCGCCGCGAGCAACGTCACGGGCATCGTCGTCGACTCGGCTCTCATCACCCAGACGCTGCACGCCCACGGCGCCCTCGCCTTCTGGGATTTCGCGGCCGCGGCACCGTACGTCGACATCGACATGCGCAACGGGTATGACGCCGTGTTCATCTCGCCGCACAAGTTCATCGGCGGCCCGGGCACCCCCGGCGTGCTCGTCGCACGCAAGCACCTGCTGACGAACTCGGTGCCCGACATGGTGGGCGGCGGCACGGTCGCCTACGTCAACCCGCTCGAGCACCGCTACCTCACCCACCCCGCGCACCGCGAGGAGGCCGGAACTCCGGCGATCATCGAGTCCATCAGGGCGGGGCTCGTCTTCGGACTCAAGGAGGCCGTCGGGGTCGAGACGATCCAGGCGCTCGAGCACGACTTCCTCCGCAGGGCCCTCGAGGCGTGGGGCGCGCATCCGGCCATTCAGGTACTGGGCAACCCGCTGGCCGAGCGCCTGTCGATAGTGAGCTTCGTCATCAAGCGACCCGGCGGGCGCTACCTGCACCACAACGCCGTGGTCGCGATCCTCAACGACCTGTTCGGAATCCAGTCGCGGGGCGGATGCTCCTGCGCCGGCCCCTACGGGCACCGGCTGCTCGGCATCGACATCGAGCGCTCGCACGAGTTCGAGCGCGAGATCACGGGCGGCTGCGAGGGCATCAAGCCGGGCTGGGTGCGGGTGAGCTTCAACTACTTCATCAGCGACACCGTGTTCGAGTACATCGTGCGCGCGGTGACCATGATCGCCGAGCACGGCCACAAGCTCATCCCCCAGTACCGCTTCGCCCTCGACACGGGCCTGTGGCGCCACGAGAACGGACCGATCGAACCGCCACTGCGGCTGTCGCAGGTGACCTACGGCACGGATGGCCGGCTCACCTACCCGCACCACGACGACACCGCCCCCGAGTCGGTGCTCGCCGACTACCTCGCCGAGGCCGAGCGGCTCTTCGCCTCGCTACCGGACCCGGGCGACGACCATGCCTCCGACGTGCTCGGTGCCGATCTCGTCACCGCAGACTTCGAGCACCTGCGCTGGTTCGACCTGCCGGCGGCGTCGCTGCGCGCCTAGGTCTGCGCGGGTCGTGCTACGACTCAGTCGCCGAGTGCGCCTCCAAGAACTCGTACAGCTCGCGGTCGTCGACGCCCGGGAACGTTCCGGAGGGCAGCGGCGAGAGGATGTGCGCGTGCAGCTTGGCGCTCGACCACGCCTTGCCCGACCAGCGCTCGGTGAGATCTGACGACGGGCGCTTGCAGCAGTTCTCGTCGGGGCAGGTCGACGAGGTGCGGTTGGAGGTCTCCCGCCCGCGGAACCACTTCGAGTGCGAGAAGGGCACGCCGATGGTGATGGAGAACTCCTCGGCCGCCGTCGTGCCCGTCTGGGTCGAGTCGAAGAACGTGCCCTCCGGGGTATCCGTGTACTGGTAGAACTCCGTGGTGCGGTGGGTGCGCGTGAACGCCGTGCGCGCGCTCCAGTGCCGGCAGACGAACTGGCCCTCCGTCGAGCCGGTGACGTCGACCGGCAGCCGCAGGCCGTCGTTCTCGTACGCCTTGGACACGGCCCCGTCGTCGCTCACGCGCAGGAAGTGCACCTCGAGGTCGAGGTGCCTGGTGGCGAGGTTGGTGAACCTGAGGGCCGCCGCCTCGTGGGTGACCCCGAAGGCATCCCTGAAGTCCTCGACCGCGATGTTGCGGTCGGCCTTGGCCTGGCTGAGAAACTCGACGGACTGCCGCTGCGGCATGAGCACCGCCGCGGCGAAGTAGTTGATCTCGAGCCGCTGCTGCAGGAAGTCGGCGTACGTCGAGGGAGTGGTGTGCCCGAGCACCCGGTGCCCCATCGCCTGCAGCGCCATGCCGCGCAGGCCGTGCCCGCCCGGGATCGACGCGGGCGGCAGGTAGATGCGGCCGTTCTCGAGGTCGGTGACGGAGCGCGCCGAGTGCGGCAGGTCGTGCACGTGCACGAGGTCGAAGCCGAGCTTCTCGGCGAGGCGGCTCATCGAGCGGTGCGTGAGCGCACCCGTCGTGTGCCCGACGTCGGCGAGCAGCTTCTCGGAGATGACCTCGATCTCGGGCAGGTAGTTGTCGAGCGTGCGCATGTGCTGGCGCAACTCGGTGTTGGCGCGTCGGGCCTCCTCGGGAGTGGCCACCGCCTCGCGCGCCCGGCGTGCGAGTTCGCGGTGCAGGCCGACGATAGCCTCGAGCGTCTCGTCACTGGTTCCCTTCGAAGGCCGGATGCTCGGCAGCCCGAGCGACGCGTAGACACTGCCGTGCTGCGCGCGTTCGAGCTCGATCTCGAGGGCCGCCCGCCGACTGGGCGGGGCCGAGTCGAGCAGGTCGGAGAGCTGCACCCCCACGGCCGCGGCTATCGACGAGAGCACGGTGAGCCGCGGCTCCCGCCTCCCGTTCTCCATGAGGGAGAGCTGGCTGCCGGCGATTCCGATCTTCTCGCCGAGCTGGTCGAGAGTGAGCCCGGCGCCCGTGCGGAAGTGGCGGATGCGCTGGCCGAGGGTCACAAGATCATTCACACCGCAACAATACCTAAAGATTCTCTGTTCTTTCGACCACTCTCCTTGGAAAACCGGTAGATCGATCGCGCATAGTGGAAGAACACCACATCTTCGAGAGGCAGGAGCGAGACCATGAGCATTGCCGAGGTCACCAGGACCGACTCGCCCGTTCCCGACGGGGCGCACCCCAGCGTGGTTGCCTGGGTCGACGAGATCGCCGCCCTCACGCAGCCCGACGACGTGGTGTGGTGCGACGGGTCGAAGGCCGAGTGGGATTCCCTCGCACGCACCATGGTCGAGACCGGCACCCTCACGCGCCTCAACGCCGAGCACCGCCCCTACAGCTTCCTCGCCCGCAGCGACCCGAACGATGTCGCTCGCGTCGAGCAGCGCACGTTCATCTGCTCCGAGAAGCAGGAGGATGCCGGCCCCACGAACAACTGGCACGACCCGGCAGACATGCGCGCAACGCTGCAGCCGCTCTTCGCGGGGAGCATGCGCGGCCGCACGATGTACGTCGTCCCGTTCTCGATGGGTCCGCTCGGCTCGCCGATCGCCCACATCGGCGTCGAACT